>JAAYAV010000181.1 GCA_012719195.1 Anaerolineae bacterium
ATGACGTACTGCTGACTGGCGTCGCGGCTGACGCCCAGCACCCATTCGGCGAAGTACGTTGCCGTGATGCGCCGCGGGCGATCCCAGACGTTCTCCAGGCGCACATGCACCACTTTGACGGGGTCTTCCACGGCCGCAAACAGGCGCAACCTCTGCCTGATGCCGTGGCTGTTGTGCTCGAACACGGAGTAGCCGGCGCCATGGCGGACCAGGTACGGGGATGCCTTGCCGGCGGGCAGCGGTGTAGGTGACCAGACGGCGGCGCTCTCCTCATCCCGCAGGTAGAGCGCTTCTCCCGCTGGGTCGAGCACCGGATCATTACTCCAAGGCGTGAGGCGGTTCTCGCCGCTGTTGAGGGCCCAGGTATATCCGGAGCCGGATTCGGAGACGAGGAAACCAAACTGCTCGTTAGCGATGACGTTGACCCAGGGAGCCGGGGTCTTCTCGCCCGGCCTCAGGTAGATGACATACTCACGGCCATCAGGGGTGAAGCCGCCCAGTCCGTTGTCGAACTGAAGGTCCTCCGGCCGCGGCACGGGCGGTGTGTCCGCTCTGGTGTCCAACTCGCCCGGTGTGGGAACGAAGGCGGGTAGCCGCGTCGGCGGACGCATCACGTCCTCGAGTTGCTTCTCTAGGCTGCCGCCATCTCCGCGAAGGACCACGCGCGCGGCCGAGAGAAGCAGCAACTGATCGGCCTCAGGCATGCTCCCGGATTGCGCCAGGAAGATCCCACCGCGCCGGTTCAGCCAGGCCTCGCTACCAGTGTCGCCCAGCAGTCGATGCAGGCGTCCCTGGATCTCTTGAGCGTAGCCGCTTTCCTTCTCATTGAGGATCACAAGGTCTATCCGCAGACCGATGTTGCGCCAGTAGGCGTGCAGGTCCAGCAGCGCCGAGACCAGCGCCACCTCCTCCTCGTTACTGATGCGAACGAGCAGGATGGGGTGGTCCCCAGAGATGGCGTAGGGCCAGAGACGGGATTGTCCCTCAGTGCTGCGGGCCAGGTCCTGAGCGTCGCTGCGCTTGGCCGGGTGGGGATACAGCAGCAGCGACAGCAGGCGCTGGCCGATGACGAGGTCTTCGCTGCGCAGCTCCAGCTGCCGCAGTTCCTGTTCGCTCTTGGAGCGCGCCCGATCGTAGGCACGCTCGATCTCCACCCAGTTACTGTAGTGCTCTGCCATCCGCACAACGCGGCGGCGCGACTCCCCAGCGCCGGTGAGGAATGCCACCTCGGCGCTGGAGTGGGGAGCCAGTTCCACCACCTGGCCCAGGGACATGATCGGGTCCAGCACAGCCCCGACCGTGCCACTGAGGCCGGGTTCGCTGCCGCTGAGAGCGGCGGGACTGGTCAGGGAGCGGTTGCGGCCGAGGAACCGAGCACGATCGGTTTCGTGGGCGCCGGTGACGGGACGGCCGGGCTCCACAATCAGGGCGTGGATCAGGTGCGGCGGCGTCTCTGTTGATGAGCGCGGGCGCCGCGAGAACAGCAGTGCGTTGTCTTGCGGGCGGAAGAGGCTCTCGATGAAGAGGCCATTGAAGACGGGGTGCCGCCGATCGGCGTCTTGCGGCGCCAGGATCACCTCCGCGTAGCTACTAACGAATATCCTTCGCGGGGCCTCACCCCTGTTGGTGAGGCGGAGACGACGGATCTCGAGGTCATCGTTCGGGGGCACCGTGATGTCAAGAACGGCGTCAATCTCTTGGTAGCCCGTCCGGTAGACGGCCGAATGAGGCGAGAAGTGGGCGGTTCTGGAGTTGGCCTGACCGGCAACGGGCTGCTCGCCAACGGACCAGAGCTCTCCGCTTTCTAGGTCCTGCAGGTAGATCCAGGCGCCATGGTCTTCCAGAGTGGTGTCGGCACGCCAGCGAGTCAGGTCCATGTCGCGCCAGCGGCTGTATCCGGAGCCGGCGGCGGTGAGCACGACGGAGTAGCGGCTGTTGGAGATAGCGTGGACCTGCGGAAACGGCGCTCGGGGCGCAGCCTCCCAAGGATGGATGGCGACCGACTCCGACGGCAGGCCAACGCGACTGGGCTCCTCCCGTGGGGGTTCCTGCAGCGGGGCCAAGTGAGGGACCTGCTCGTGCAAGAGCAACTCCACGCTGCGGACGCGGCGGTCTTGGTGGAACCGGCGCACCAGGGAGTCGCCCTCGAGGTGGTTGGCCAGCGACAGCAGGATCATCCCCTGGTGGTGGGCCATGTAGGAGCGTACGATCGCCTGCTTCTGGCCGGCGGGCAGCCTGGACTTGGTGAAGTCCGCCGCTTCGTAGAGACCGTACAGGCCGCGCATGCCGATGCTCTCGAGGCGTTCGAGGTTGCGCACGACCGCACTAGGTTCGATGGGCAGGCCCAGAAGGCAAGCGTACGGAGTGATAACGAGGTCCTCGTGCAGCCCGCGCTTGAGCCCGAGGCCGGGCACTCCAAAGGCACGGTACTGATAGCTCAGGCCATCGTCGAACTCGTAGAAGCCGGACTCCGAAACACCCCAGGGCACTCCTTGCTGTGTGGCATACTCGATCTGCCTGGCGACGGCCGCCTGGCAACTCTGCTGAAGCAGGGTGTTGTCGTAGTGATGCATGAGCAGGTAGGGCATCAGGTACTCGAACATGGTGCCGCTCCAAGAGAGCAGAGCGCGCATGCCATTGGTCTCAGTTACGGGCCGGCTCAGGCTCAGCCAATGAGACACCGGTGCATCGCCCTTGGATATGGCGAGGAGGCTGGCGATGCGGGCCTCGGAGGCCAGCAGGTCGTAGTAGTTGGGGTCTAGCCGGGCCGAATCCACGTTGTAGCCGATGTGGAAAGCGCCGCGCCTCTTGTTGTAGAGGAAGGTGAAGTCGGTAGCTTCGATGATGGCGTCCATCTCGGCGACCAAGCTGTCCAGTTCCTCGAGGACCTCCACCGCCCGTGTCCTGGCGGCCTGCAACATCGCCTCCAGCTCGTCGCACCAGGCGCATCCGGTCTGCGCCTGCGGATTGCCCGGTGAGGCGGGGAGCAGTTCGCCGCGAAGCTGCGCTATGCGAGCGAGGGCGGACGTGCAGATGCCCTCGATCTCGTCAAGCTGTGGAGAAGCGGGCAGGGATTCGACTAGGCCCAGCCAGGCCGAGAGTGCCCTTGAGCCGGCCGGCAGTTGCCGGAACAGCGGCGGCTGTGCCTCCCAGAGCCGCAGCCAGGGGACGAGTTGCTCATACTCGTGTTGCATCGCCGCGAGCTGGTAGTGCACCCGGTCCGACCAGGTGCGCAGTTCCCTCAGTGCCGCCACATCCATCACGCCGACCTGGGAGTCTAGCAGTTCGAGCAACAGGCGATCCGTCTCGGAACGGTACTCGCCCAGCAGGCGCATCAGGGTGCCCACTCGCCGTTCGGGGTGACCTTTGGTCGCTCTGATGTCCCGTCGCACGACCTCCACATGGTCCAGGACGGCCGAGATGGGCGGGGAGGGCTCGTCTGATAGAGCGCGCACGGCTTCTGAGAGTACGGTCAGGGTGTCCAGCACGCCCTGCCAGTGTTGCCAGCGCAGCACCGGTGCGGTTCTGACCTCGAGCAGTCCCTGACGGACGGTAAGCAGACTGGCCAGGTAGTTGCCGCTGTCCACGGTGGAGACATAGCGGGCGGGCAGCGGCTGCAGCGAGCGCGTGTCGTACCAGTTCAGGAGATGGCCGCGATGGTGCTCTAGCTGCGACAGCGTATCTAGGGTATTGCTGAGGCGGACGACCAACTCCACCGGGCTGACGTAGCCGAAGTCGTATGCCGCCAGGGTGGAGAGCAGGAGCATCCCAATGTTGGTGGGAGAGGTGCGGTGGGCTACCAGGCCGCGTGGTGACTCCTGGAAGTGGTCTGGCGGCAGCCAATGGTCGTTGGGCCCGACGAACTGCTCGAAGAAGAACCACGTGTGCCGCGCCAACAACCTTAGCTTGTCTTGGTTCTCCGTGCTGAGCCTTTCGCGCTCACGCAACCGAGGAAGGCTGATCCAGTGCGCCACCTGGGGCGAGACGAACCACAGCAGCAGAAACGGGGCAGCGACAGGCAAGGCCGAAGGGTTGACCAACGCGAGAACGATGGCCAGCAGGACGGCCTGTAGGGGCGCGGCCGACATGGCGCGCCAGGAAACGGCGACCCTCAGGTCTCGGCCGAAGATCCGGGCCGTGTGCGCCGCGGTCGTCCACTGGAGCAGCTTGCGATGTGTGATCAGCAGGCGCACCAGGGTGGTGGCGACGGCATCGACGGTGACCCAGGCCTCGTAGGGTAGCGTAATCAGCTCGAGCAGCCAGCGCAGAGCCAGTGTGCCCGCAGTTCGCATGGTCATCCGCAGCGAGGCGACGCTGTCGCCGCGAACCAGGTCGCCTACCACGCCGGTGATGAGCGGGGCGGCCAAGGCAAGTAGCGCTACCAGTGTCCACGCGAATGGAGTTCCGAACGCGCCGAGCCAGATGGCCGCGAGCAGGAGCATGACTGTCGGGTCCAGCAGACTGCGCCGCAGGTTGTCGGCGATCTTCCACAGGTCCATGGTGCGGAGACGGGGTGGGGGGGCCTTAGCGTCCGATCCGGAGGGCCTGGTCAGCAGCCAGGGCAGCAACTGCCAATCGCCCCGGATCCAGCGATGCATGCGATGGGTGGACTCCAGGTAGCCGGCCGGATAGTCCTCGTACAGGACGACGTCGGTAACGAGGCCGGCGCGGCCCTGGATCCCCTCGAAGAGGTCATGGCTCAGAAGAGCATTGTCCGGCACTTTGCCCGCCAGGCTGCGATCGAACCCGGCGAGGTCATAGATGCCTTTGCCGACGAAGATGCCCTCGCCGAACCAGTCTTGATAGACGTCGGAGACGGCCCGGGTGTACAGGTCGAGCCCCGAGTCACCCGCGGAGATCCTCGCGAAGAACGAGCGACTGGCGCTGACCGGCTTGACCTCGGTGCGGGGCTGCAGGACGGTGTAGCCATGGCGCACTCGCCCGGTGCCAGGGTCGAACTCCACCCGGTTGAGCGGGTGGGCCAGCGTACCGACGAGGCGCCGGGCGCTTCCCTGGGGCATGATGGTGTCCGCATCCAAGGTGATGACGAAGCGAATCGGGGGCAGCGAGGCGAAGTCCCCCATCAGGACCACATCGGAGTGGGTGTCGCGCCGTAGCAGCAGGTCGTTGAACTCCTGCAATTTGCCGCGCTTGCGTTCCCAGCCCATCCAGACTCCCTCGCTACCGTTCCAGCGCCGATGGCGATGGAAGAGGTAGAAGGGGCCGGGGGTGTCGCGCCGGTAGCTGAGGTTCAGCCGCGACAGGGCCCTGCGCGCGTGGTCGAGCAGTTCCTCGTCCTCGGGAGTAACCTCGGAGGGGCCGTCGGTGAAGTCGGTTAGCAGGGCGAAGTGTAGATTGTCATCCGGGTTGCGCAGGTAGTGCTGCTCCAACTGATCCAGGAGCGAGTCCACCTCGGCGCGGCCGGACAGAAGCGCCGGCACCACCACGAACGTCGCCAGGTCCGGCGGCACGCCTTGCTCCAACCGCAGCTTGGGCAGCAGACGCGGCGGCGTGGCGTGGGTCACGACCCAGTTGACCAGGCTGACGCCTATGGTGACCGAGGGGACCAGGAGCAGCAGGAAGAGAGCCACGGACTGCCAGGGACCGGCGTCGGTTCCACGTCCGTACTGAAGTAGGGCCAGCAGGATCGCTATGCTCACCAGCCCTATGGCGCCCAGGTAGCTCAGTGCCGGTTGGGCCTGCAGCAGCCGCCCGATGGCCTGGAGTAGGGGAGTGCGGTAGCCAACGGCCGACTCGAGCGTGCGCCTCCCGCTGTCCACCAGATAGTAGCCGACGTGTCCGGCTCGAGACGGCTCGGTTCTGCCCGATGAGTCGGCATCCTGGGCCAGTTCGATGGCCTGCCGGGCCACCTCGATCTCAGACTTGCCGCTGCGCCGCGAGATCTCCTCTACCACACCTCGATAGCGATCGCGGGTGACGAAATCCATCTCGGCGTAGACGCCGGCGGGGTCATGCTTGAGAGTGTCGTCCACCAAGCTGACGCTCTCAATGAACACCTCCCAGTCCTCAACCGCAAGTGCCCTAAGGCTAACGATGGCGTTGGCCACGAGAGTCTCATGGGGCACTCGGTCGGGCAGGGGAGGTGCCGGAGCGGGGATGGGCGGGGCAGTCGCATCAACCGCGGCGGCCGTGGCTCGGGCCAGAGTCTCGAGGATACACAGCCGGAACATGACGGGAAGGGCCCACAGCTCGCCGGTGGTGATCGGCGTCACCGACTGGTAGACCCGAAGGAACATGCCCACCCACTCGAGATTGAGGCGGGCATCGCACTCGGCGATGGCGGCGCGAGCGAGAGCGTAGGCGCGCGGGTACCTCGGCGAGGAGTCCCGCAGCTCGGGCAGTTGTCGATAGTAGCTCGGAGGCATGTCCTCGCGGACTTGACGGATCGACTGGTCGACAATGTGGAAGTTGTCCAGCAGCCATTCGGCCGCGTAGGGGTTTCCGGTACCGTTGGCCTGATTGCTGCTAAGTGACGCCCGGACGGTGCGGAGGAAGTGGGCGATGCCGTCGAGATAGCCGAGTACATCGGTGCCGTTGCCGCGACCGACCGAGTCGTGCTGCTGTGCTACTCGGCGCACGCGGCTCTCGAAGAGGCGCGCTTCGGCCCTGGTATCGCGGCGGCGGCCTGGTGGCGGAGCGGCTTCGCCCGTTGCGTGCTCAGTCGTCACGAGGCGTGACCCCTCTCATTGCGAGCGGCGCTCGCGGCATAGCCGGCACGCAGCTCGTCCGCCACGAAGTCCTGAATGACCAGGATGGACCGGGTCCCGTACTCCACTAAGCTCATGCTGACGCTGCCGTATGGTCGCATGACGTCGGCGGAACTGCCGTGAGCGCACATCACCAAAAGACTGATCGATTCCTGCTCGGAGAGCTCGTGAATCGCCCGAGCCACGTCGGCCCCGACCAGAATCCGGGAGTCGAGTGGTACCGCCAGCCGGGGGCGCAGTTCCTCGAAGTACCGGGTGGCTAGCTCCAGGTTGCGGGACATCAGCCTTTGGACCAGCTCAAGGTCTTCTTGGGTTGGCGCGGCCGCGCGAGGTACTTCCGGCTCGCGTACGACGTGAGCTACCAGCAGCTGAGCCTCTTGGTGCCGCGCCAAGGCGGTGGCGTGGGGCAGGACGTGCTCGGCCCGGCGGGAGCCGTCAAGCGTCACGAGCACCTTCTCGTAGCGGGCCGGCTTCAGTTCGTCGCCGGTTATGTCGTGCGCCCTCACCATGAGGACGGAGACACGGGACAGCTGAATCACCTTGCGGGAAACGCTGCTGATGTTCCACTCGCCTACGCCGGTGCTCCCGTGGCTACTGAGAACCACTAAGTCCACCTCGTGTGAGCGGACGTGTTTGATGATCTCCTGGGCGGGGTGACCCTCGAGGATGACTGTGTCTGCGTCAACTCCAACCGCGCTTAACCGATCGGAGACATCGGCCAAGTAGGCCTCGGCCTCGGCCTGGCGCAGGCGCCAATAGAGAGGGTCAACCGGGGAGCCCTGGTCGCCACGCGGCCGTGGTTCCATGACGCGCAGAAGCGTGGCCCGGGCGCCGAAGGCCTCGGTGAGGGTCAGGACATGAGGCAAGACACACTCTGCAAGGGGGGAACCGTCCAGCGGAACGAGTATGTGGTGGAACATCGCGGACTCCTTGACCAACGAGGAAGCTACCGAGGATCTTCACTCGGACGGTAACGACAGCGTGGTGCAGCGGTGGAGAAGCAGCAACTATGTTGTCCTGCATTGTACTCGGCGACGCTCGGGCTGAGAAGTCAGGCAATACACGGTGGTGCTGCCGGTCCGGAGAGGGGGGCGGCCGATGGGGGATGCTGACTTTCGCTCTGATCGCGGCCATGTCGGGGCTTGAAACGAGAAGGCCGGTCGGCAGGAGGCGAATGACGGCCACCCCGCGGAGGGGGAGTCCGCCGGGAGCCCCGCAGGAGCGGAACCGGGCCGCCGTCGAGTGCTTGCCGACGGGAAATCCTACACCATGAAGGCGCCGCCGTTGACGTTGAGCGTCTCGCCGGTGATGTAGGAGGC
>JAAYAV010000022.1 GCA_012719195.1 Anaerolineae bacterium
ATGGTGGTGAAGTCGCCGCCGCGTTTGGCGACCACGACGACATTGCTGTACGAGGGCGTATCAGCGGCCCAGAGGGCGTAGGGGACGGCGGTGAGCTGGGTTCGAGGCGACATGGTGGTAAAGGGGTCGGCGCTGGCTCCCGGGCGGACGGCGGTCTCCAGCCAGAGGGCCTGGCCGTTGAATGGTGCGGCGCCGAAGTCGAGGGTGACGGTGAAGGTGCCGCCGGTGACGGTCCAGTCGGGGATGTCCTTGGTGCCCAGGGCCGCGCCTGCCGTGGCGACGTTGAACAGGCGGAACTGAAGATCGTAGGCGCCGGAAACGGGTCGGCCATCGTCCAGGAGGCGTCCCTGGAAAGTGAAAGCATTGCCGAGGGCGGCCTGGTCGGTGAGTTCGGGTTCCTGGGCGAGGACGGGCAGGATGGCGAGACCGCCGAGGAGCAAGGCGAGGAGAGCGGCGCTAACGACACGACGAGCGATCATCGGAAACCTCCTGCCGCGGATAAAGCCTGCATGGGCGGCCCGACTGAGCGCGTGGCCCGGCGAGGCGGTTGATCCCTTGTGGGAACCGGAAGGCCGGTGACGTATGTTTCATGGTGCCGAGTACTACCGTGCTTGTCAAGCATTCGGACGTCAGATCGCCCTGGCGGACGCAGGAGAGCTGCCGCTGGGGCCTTCGGCTGGGGCAGGCGTGATGCCGGTGACGGACTGAACCTTGGTCGCTACAATGCGATCAGCCATGGGCGTAGGCAGGGGGTGGCGATGCAGCCGGAGAAGGGCGATCCCAACGTGTCCGTGACTGCGGCCGACGTGACGCGCGCTCTGGCGGAAGCGGGCGTCCGGCTGGGCGACACGGTGCTGTTCCACAGCTCCCTCAGCAGCATGGGCACGGTCAGCGGCGGGGCGGAGGCGGTCATTGACGGCTTCCTCGCGGCCGTCGGCCCGACGGGCACGGTGGCCGTGCCCACCCTGTGCAACTGGCCGCCCGGCGAGGAGGCGCAGGTCTTCCCGCGATGGGATCCGGCACGGTCGCCTTCGTATGTCGGCCGGATCAGCGACACGCTTTGGCGACGGCCGGAGGCGCGGCGCAGCGACCACGCGACCCACTCGGTGGCCGCCATCGGGGCCCGGGCCGACGAGCTCACCGCCAGGCACGGTGACCGCGGGCACCGGCCGGGGCCGTTCGGCGAGCGGGCCTTCGCCGCCGACAGCCCCTGGCAGCGCCTGGTGGACGGGAACGCCGCCTACGCCTTCATTGGCGTGACCATGCAGGTGGCCACCGCGGTGCACTTGGTGGAGACCATGCTCGTCCAGCGACGGTTGCGGCGCGCCCCGGCCGACCGGCGGGAGGCGATGGCGGCCGCGGTGGCGGGCTGGATGAAGCCGGGCGTGTGGCCCTGGGTGCGCATTGACGACCGCGACCTGCTCGAGGGGGAACTGGCCGAGCGGGGCCTGGTTCGCTACGGGCGCCTCGGCTCGGCCACGCTGCGACTGACCCACATCGGCGACTTGGTGCGGACGTGGATCGAGATCCTGGAGAGCGATCCGGTGCGCTGGCTACCGGAGGGGTACCGGGCGTGGGCGGCGAGTGACACGTGACGCGTGACACGCGACCGGGGAGGAAGGTAGGGGCGTGCGGCGGTGCGCCCTTCTCAAGGGGAGGAGCATCATGTACGGCATCGGCAAGGAAGCACCGGCTTACATCTGGCACTACGACTACTATCTGTCGGGCAACGCCTCGGACGCCTTCGCCGCCTATGATCCGGAGCGGGTGGCGGACGAGATCGCGGGGACGGGGGCCAACTTCGCCGCCATCTTCGCCCTCAACCAGCACGGCTACGCCTACTACCCGAGCAAGGTGGCGCCGCTGCACCCCTACCTGGGCGGGCGCGACTACACCGGCACCCTGCTGGAGGCGCTGCAGCGGCGGGGCATCTTCGTCATCACCTACGTCAACTACATGAACATCGAGCGGCGGGAAGACCACCCGGAGTGGTGGCAGCGGGACAGCGACGGCGTGCCCATCTACGCCGAGGGCTGGGGCGTGCCGTGCCCGAACAGCCCCATCCGCGAGTACATGGCCGACGTGGTGCGGGAGATCGCCACCCTCTACCCGACGCAGGGCTTCTTCCACGACATGTACGCCTACAACCGTCGCGGCTGCTGGTGTGACTACTGCCGGGCCAAGTTCGCCCGCGAGTACGACGGTCTGCCGTTCCCCCTGAAAGAGGATTGGGGGAGCGAGTCGTGGCTCAAGTTCCTCGAGTTCCGCGAGCGCTCCGCCATTGAGACCATGAAGCACATCCGCGACGCCGCCAAGGCGGTGCGGCCGGAGCTGGTGTGGGTGACGCACTGCGGGCCGGACCAGGACTGGGGCAACGCCACCGCCACCCTGACGGCGCAGGTGGACGACATGCTCCAGAAGGAGATTCCCACCCGGGGCGGCAAGGGCAACTGGTCCGCCGGGCAGATGTCCAAGCTGATGCAGCCCTACGCCAAAGGGCAGCAGGCGGTCACGATTCTGGCCGACATCCACTTCTACTGGGAGAAGCCGGCGGGTTGGTTCTACACCCCCTGGTCGGTCAACCAGGTGAAGCGGCAGGTGGCGGAGATTGTGGCGCACGGCGCCTGGCCCGACATCTACACCGAGCCCTACCCGGATAGCCGCAACGATCCCCACACCGTCCAGGGTGTCAAGGCGGCCTTCGACATGGTCAAGGAGGTCGAGCCCTACCTGCTGGCGACGGAAACGGTGAAGAGCGTGGCCCTGCACTACTCCCGCGCCACGCTGGATTACTGGGGCCGCAGCCATCCGGAAGAGTACCGGCGCGGCTTTGACGGCGCCTACAAGGCCCTGACCGAGGCGCACCTGCCCTTCGACATCGTCCTGGACGAGCAGATCGAGGACGGCACCATCGCCCAGTACGATCTGCTGATCATGTCCAACTCCGCCTGCACGTCAGAGGCCGTCAACGCCGGACTGCGTCGCTACGTGGAGGGCGGCGGGGCGGTCATCGCCTCGTACCTGACGTCGCTGTACGACGAGAAGGGGCGCATCCGCCGGGACTTCGCGCTGGCCGATCTGCTGGGCGTGTCGTACCGGAGCGAGCGCGGTCGCGGCTACCTGCAGGCCGGCGGCGAGTTGGCCGAAGGGCTCACCGGCTCGCCCATCATTCAGCACCGGCTGGCCGGCGCAGTGGCGGCGGAGGGTACGGAGGTACGCGGCCGGCTGCTGGACCTGTCTCCCACCAACCTGACGCCCTTCACCTACGTGCCCGCGCCGGCCGGTGAGAGCCAGTGGCCGGGCATCGTGCGCCGGGGGAAGGTGCTCTACCTGGCCGGCGACCTGGGGTACTCGTACATGCGGGCTGCCTATCCCGACCACCTGCGGCTGCTGGCCAACGCCGTGCATTCGCTGGTGGGGGCCGACCTTCCGCTGCAGTTGGAGGCCCCCACCACGGTGGACGTCTCGCTGTGGCAGCAGGGGGAGCGCTGGCTGGTGCACCTGGTGAACCTGACCACGCAGCAGATCATCACTGAGGCCGAGTGCGAGGTGGAACCGCACGAGGTCATACCGGTGCACGACTTGGTGCTGCGGGTCTGCCGCCGAGGCAACTTCCGCCGGGCGTTCCGGGCCCGGGATGGGAAGGAGTACCCGGTGACGCTGGAGAAGGACTGGGTGCGGGTGGAGATACCCAAGCTCGAGCTCTACGAGGTGGTCGTCTTCGAGCCGTAGGCCATCGCGCTGGGCAGGGGTCATCGCGGCGGCGCGACCCTGGACAGAAGCGAGAACCCGGCGGACAATGGCCTGTGGCGAAGCGGCGCGTCGCCCCCGGTTCTGCCGGTGCCGGAGCATGGTGTACGGAGTGAAGGAGACAGCCCATGCCTCCCATCTTGGAAGTCAGCGACCTTGTCAGGAAGTACGGAGACTTCGCGGCCGTCGACGGAGTCAGCTTCACCATGCAAGAGGGAGAGGTCTTCGGGCTGCTCGGCCCCAACGGTGCCGGCAAGACCACCGTGATCTCGGTGCTGACCGGCGTCCTGCCGCCCACATCCGGCACCGCTCGCATCGGGGGGCACGACATCGTGCGGGAGCAGGCGGCAGCCAAGCGCCTCAACGGTCTGGTCCCGCAGGACCTGGCCCTCTACCCCACCTTGTCGGCGCGGGACAACCTGGAGTTCTTCGGCCGCATCTACGGTCTGAGCGGTGCCGAGCTGCGCGGCCGGGTGGACGCCATGCTGGATCTGGTGGGCCTCGAAGACCGGGCTGACGACCCCATCGAGCGCTACTCGGGCGGGATGAAGCGGCGCGCCAACATCGCCGCGGGGCTCTTGCATCAGCCGAGGCTGCTCTTCCTGGATGAGCCTACCGTGGGCGTTGACCCACAGAGCCGCCATCACATTTTCGAGAGCGTGCGCCGGCTCAACCAGGAGCGGGGCATGAGCATCCTATACACCAGCCACTACATGGAGGAGGTGGAGCTCCTCTGCGATAGGGTGGCGATCATGGACCAGGGGCGCATCATCGCCATCGACACCGTGAAGAGCCTGGTCAGTATGTTGGCCGGGGTGATACACGTCGGCCTAAGGAAGGCGGATGAGGAGCTTCTGCGGGCCCTGGCGGCGCTTCCCACGGTGAACTCCGCCGTGGACGCGCCGAGGCCCTTACGCTCATCCCTGCCTGACGACGAGGCCGGGGACGGTCCGGTCGCTCCGCCCGCCGACTACCAGATGGTCAAGCTGGAGGCGGGGGACGTGCAGCGGTCACTGGTGGATGTCATCGCCCTCCTCGGTCAGAAAGGGATAGAGATCGTCTCGCTACAGGTGCTGGAGCCCAACCTGGAGAACGTCTTCCTGCACCTTACCGGCAAGCGGCTGCGGGAGTAGAGCCATGCGTAGCAGCCCCAGCACTCGCCGGCCGAGGAGGATCTCCTGAAGGCCTGGAGCGTGGCTCTAAAGGACATCAAGATTCTGCTGCGCGATCGTGGCTCGCTGGTCATGTCGTTTGTCGTGCCCGTCGCGTTCATCCTTGCCCTCAGCTTGCCTACGCTGGCGGCGTCGTCCGGCTCAGATGCGATCCTCATCCCGCTGGTGAACCGGGCCCAAGGTGACCCGCTGGCGGACGAGTTCATCGCCGCCTTGGGCGATACGGGCGGCCTGGACGTGCAGGTGATCGAGGCTGAGCGGGCCAATGCACTCCTACGGGAAGGCGACATCCGCTGGCTGGTGGAGCTGCCGGAGGACTTCGGCCGGATGGGACTCGATCATCAGGTGACGGTGCGGCTCATCGCCCATCCCGATGCACGACCGACCACGCTGGAGTCCATCGAGCGCGTTCTGACTGGGGTGGCCAAGGGGATGGCCGTGAACCATCAGCTTCTGGCGGCCTTCGAGCAGCTGGACGTCATGATGGATGCCGCACCGGCGGAGTATCGGGTCTTCACCTCGGAGACCTACATCGCCCAGGCCCGGAGTCAGATGGAGAACTCCCGAAGCCGGCCGCTGGTGTCGGTCAGCGAGACCCAGGCGCTCCGGGCCGGGCGCGAGCTTGAGTTCGGCGCCACCAATCTGACGGTGCCGGGCTTCGCGGTGCTGTTCGTCTTCCTGACGGCCCAGTCCACGGCGCTGTCCATCGTGCAGGAGAAGCGGGCGGGCACCTTCAGGCGCATTCTAGCCTCGCCCCTGTCGCGTTCCTCCCTACTGCTGGGCAAGCTCATCCCCAACTTCATCCTCTGTCTCCTGCAGGTGGTGTTCGTGTTCGCCGTGGCGATCCTGGTTCTGCCCCTGCTCGGGCTAGACCGGCTGTCCCTGGGCTATGATCCATTCGCCCTTCTGCTGACCACCGTGCTGGTGGCGCTTTGCTCCACTGGGCTGGGCCTGTTCATCGCCGGCATCGCTCAGACACCGACCCAGGCAGGAGCCCTCAGTTCAGTGGTCCTGTGGGTTCTGGGCGCGCTGGGCGGCGCGTTCTATCCAACCTTCCTGATGAGCGGCCCTCTGCAGACGATCAGCTCACTGACGCCGCACGCCTGGGCCCTGCGGGCCTACAACACACTGCTGGTGTACGGTGGTGGGCTGGCCGATGTCCTGCCCGAACTGGCGATCCTGGCGGGGATCGGGGTAGCGTTCGCGGCCATCGGCACCTGGCGCTTCAGCTTCGAGTAGGGGGCGATGATGCTGAGACGTCTGTTCGCCATCGCCGCCAAGGACGTAGCGATCCTTCTGCGCGATCGAGGCTCGCTGGCAATCTTGTTCCTGCTCCCCGTGGTGCTGTCGGCCGTGTTCGGCAGCGTCAGCATGGCGGCGTCCGGCGGAGGAGGCGTGGAGTCTACTCTCAAGATACCGCTCGCCCTGGTGGACCTGGACGGGGACCACTTCGGCCGACAGGTGCATTCCACTCTGGCGGGCATATCTGCCCTGGACCTCGTGGCCGTGTCCTCCGAGGAAGAGGCCAACGATCTGGTGGCCCACGGGGATGCTTTGGCCGCGGTGGTGTTGCCAGAGGGCTTCACCGACTCGGTGCTGGCTTACGAACCGTCCGCGGTGAAGGTCATCGGTGACCCCACAAAAGCGCAGTTTGTGGGACTCGTCTCCGGCGTAATGAATGACGTGCTCATGCCGGTGATACTGGAAGGGGAACTGCGCCACGGGATACGGGAGGTGATGGCCGGCTCGCCTCTGTACGAGGGCCTGCCGGACGCGGCTCACCGGGCCATCGAAGCCCAGAGCCTCGCCGCCATCATGACGCAGCTGCAGAGGCAGCAGTCGGTCCCCTGGATCGCCGTGCGCACCGAGGACCTGGAAGGGGTCGACGCGTCTGTGCCGTTCGGTCCGTTCGATTATGCCGTGCCGTCCATCACGGTCATGTTCACGTTCTTCCTGGTGGCCACCGTGGCCGACTCCGTGTGGGTGGAGAAGGAACAGGGCAGTATGCGGCGACTGCTGGCCTCTCCTGCCAGCAAGGCGGACATCGTCGGTGGGAAGATGCTGGCCTACATGCTGGTGATCTGCCTTCAGGTGCTGGTACTCTTCACCATCGGCAGCGGCGTCTATGGCATGCAGCTGGGCCACTCCTTGAGCGGCCTGGCAGTGCTGACAGTATCGCTGGCGTTTGTGGCTACCTCACTGGGCATGATGGTGGCCGCACTCTCCCGCTCCAGTAGGCAGGGTGATAGCATGGGCACGCTGCTGGCCTTCATTCTGGCGGCCGTGGGCGGCTGCATCGGCTATCCCATATTCCAGCTGGGCGGCGTGGTGGGGTTCATCTCCCGCCTCACGCCGCACGCCCACGCGGTGATGGGGTATCTGGACCTGATCACCGGCGCCGGTCTGGCCGACATTCTGTCGCGGGCGGCGGTCCTATTGAGCATGGGGTTAGTGATGTTCGGAGTTGCCGTGAGGCGGCTCCGGTTCGTCTAGTGGAGTGTCCCGCTCGGCGGGCACCATCGCAGTCGGCGCGGCCGACTCGTAGAGTAACCACCGGAGGCTAATGATGGCATTCGAGATCCCGCAAACGGAGTTCGACCGGCGCATCGCCGCGGTACAGGCGGAGTTGGCCCGCCGCGACCTGGACGCGCTCATCGTCTTTGGCCACGACAGCGAATCGCACAACATTCGCTACCTGGCCGACTACTGGCCTGCCTTCGAGAGCGCCGGCGTGTTGGTGCCGGTGGAGGGCACGCCGATGCTGCTCATCGGGCCGGAGAGCCTCACCTACGCCCGCTCCCGCACGCGGCTGCCGGAGATCCGCCAGCTAATCGCCTACCGCGAGTCCTCCGAGCCCGAGTACCCGGGCGTGAAGCTGCCTACCTTCGCGGACGTGTTTGACGAGGTGTCGGGCGGCAAGGGGATCAAGCGGCTGGGGATGGCGGCTAGCGCCATCACGTCTGTACCCGTCTACCTGGGCATCCAGGAGGCCATGGCGGGCGGCGAGATCGTCAAGGCGGATGACCTGCTCATCGGCATGCGCATGGAGAAGAGCGAGGTCGAGATCGCCGCCATCCGCGAGGCGTTCCGCGTCGCCGCGCTCGCCATCAAGGCGATCCTGGAGGAGATGAAGCCGGGCATGACCGAGCTGCAGGTGGTGGGCATCGCCCAGCGGGAGATCTACGCCCACGGCGGCGAGTATGAAGGGCACCCACTGTACGTGCTGTCGGGCGAGCACAGCTCCCACGCCATCGGCCGGCCCATGCACCGGGTGCTCGAGAAGGGTCAGGTGGTGCAGCTGAGCATCGGGGCCAAGGTGGCCGGCTACACCTCCAGCATCGGCCGCTGCGTCGCTCTCGGCCAGGTGCCGGCGGACGTGCGCAAGCTGCTCGAGGTGGCGCTGGACGCCGAGAAGAAGACGATGGAGCTTATCAAGGCGGGCGTCTCCGCCGGGTGGATCTCCCAGCAGGTGGCCGAGTACGTGGCCTCGCGGGGGATGGCGGACAAGCTGCTCTACGGCCCCTGCCACGGCATCGGCCTGATGGAGTGTGAGCATCCCTGGATGGAGACCAGCTCAACCTATCTGCTGAAGCCGAACATGACCTTCCAGATTGACTCCTTCCTGCACACCGACACCTACGGGGCGCGCTTTGAGGATGGCGTCCGCGTGACGGAGACGGGGGTGGAGGAGTTCCCCACCTACCGGCGCGAAGTGATCACATTGTAGGGAAGCACCTAACCCCCCATCCCCCCTTCCTTCTTAAGGAAGGGGGGCACCAGGGCCCTGTATCTGAAGGGGAGAGCGCGCATGAAGGCGAGAGGTGTGGTGTTCACCGGCCCGGAGAAGGTCGAGGTGTGGGACCTGGACCTGCCCGAGGTTGGGCCGCAGGACGTGCTCGTCCGGGTGCTGTACTCCGGGGTTAGCATCGGCACCGAGGGCTGGATCCTGAAGGACGGCTACAAGGGCGTCATCTACCCGCTCGTCACCGGCTACCAGCAGTGCGGCCGGGTGGAGCGGGTCGGGGCGGAGGTGGAGGGCTACCGCGAGGGCGACCTGGTCTACTGCGGCGGCACTCGCCTGGCGGGCGACGTCCGCGCCATGTGGGCCGGCCACACCAGCCACTCGGTGGTGGCGGCGGCCAACCTGATCCCGGTGCCGGAGAAGGTGCGGCCGGAGGAGGCGGCACTGGGCGTGATGCCCGCCGTCCCCTGGCACGGCATCCAGATGACGGGCATCAACGCCGGAGACCTGGTGGTGGTCCTCGGCCTGGGGCTGGTGGGTCAGTTCGCCGTGCAACTGGCCCGCACCAAGGGCGCCACCGTCATCGCCACCGAGGTGCTGGCGAACCGCCGGTCCTTGGCAGAGCAGTGTGGGGCAGAAACGGTCCTGGATCCGCGTACCGACGACGTGGGCGCGGCGGTGAAGGCCGTCAAGCCGGAGGGCGCGGACGTCATCATTGACACTTCGGCCAATGCCGCCGCGGTCAACGCGTCCTTCGAGTGGATCAAGCGTGACGGTCTCTACTGCCTGCAGGGCTACTACTCCGGCCTCACCTGCCTGGATCTCTTCCTGCCGCACGTCAAGCAGACCACCTTCATCAACCCCACCGGCTTCGAAGGCATCGCCACCATGTTCGACTACATCCAC
>JAAYAV010000182.1 GCA_012719195.1 Anaerolineae bacterium
CCCACCGACGCCAAGAGATCGCCGCCGGAACTAGTCGGTGCCGCCACTCAGCTCGATCTCGTACCCGGGCGGCGCCAGTTCCACCCAGGTGTGCCCCGGCTTCAGCGGGATCTCGGCACCATCCTCGTCCACGAAGCGTGTCATCTCATCCTTGGCGGCTCGCTCCCAGAAGCCCCGGATAGCCACACCGTCGCGCAGGATCCAGGCCTCGCCCCGCCCCTGCATGACCATCCTGATCGACGTGGCTCCGTTCGAATCCTCCACGATGTCGGTGGCCTGGTGCTCGACGAACTGGACGATCACGTTGCTGACGGCCAACTGCTCCCCGCTGATCCGGTCGGTGTGAGGCACCCCACTCACCCAGCGAAGGTAGGTTTCGCTCGCCTTGTCGAACTCGAAAGTCACCGCGGCGCTCCCCGGGTAGGGGATGTAGATGCTCTCGGCCGGCTCGCCCTTTGGAGGCTCCTCCGCAAAGGGGAACCCGCGCAGACTCACCGGCTCGTTCCACCCATTGGCCTCCAGGTACTCGCGTACGGCTGGTGCCGAGGTATGCAGCCGGCCCATCCAGCCCAGCCCGTCCACATAGTAGAAGGGGCGTGGGTGGAAGAACTCATCGAGGTTGGTAAATGGCTCCTGCGATATGAACCAGCGCACCTGATCGCTGGCGCCGGAGTGCACCAGCGCACCTTGGTACTGGTTGGCCAGCTCAATGCTCACCAGACGAGCGCTGCGGATAGGGCCAACGACCTCAGGGTCCTCAGAAAGGAAGATGGCGGTGAGGCGCGTCACCGACCACCCGTCCATGATATCCTCGTAGACGATCTCGGCGGCGCCGAGGCCGGCCTGCGGCCGGATGGGTGCATCATTGCCGATACGGGCCAGGATGGGCGGGCGCTCCAGCGAGGACGGGTCCGCCACCGAGACGCCGGTGAGGGGGTTCACGTTGGGGTCAGGAGTGGGCGTCGGGGACGGGCGAGGAGTCGCCGTTGGGGTCCGCGTCGCCGTCGCCGTGTTGGTTGGTGTGGGCACTGCCGGAGTGAATGTCGCCGTGGCTGTGGGCGTCGGCCTAGGCTGAGACCGCGAGCCACATCCTGATACCCCCAGGGCCAGGGCAAACACTACGGCGAATGCCGCCACCACCGCCCAGCGTCCCCTAGTCCACTCCCGCATAGCTGCCCTCCTGTTCGGCCTCACTGCCCGTTAGCCCGCGGCCCCTTGCCACCGGTGGGGCCACTATGTAACATGCCGGGCATGGATAGCAACCCATACCGCGTCAAGATCGCCCCTTCCATCTTATCTGCGGACTTCGCTCGCCTGGGCGAGCAAGTGGCCGCCGCCGAGCGCGGGGGAGCCGACGCCATCCACGTGGACGTCATGGACGGCCGGTTCGTTCCCAACATCACCATCGGCCCCCTGGTGGTGGAAGCAGTACGCCGCGTCACCGCTCTGCCGCTCCACGTGCACCTCATGATAGAGGAACCGGCACGGTACGTGCAGGACTTCATCGGTGCCGGGGCCGACATGCTCGTTGTACACCTGGAAGGCAACTGGACCCTGCACCGGCTGATCGAGAGCATCCGCGAGGCGGGCGCCCGGCCTGGGCTGGCCCTTAACCCGAGCACCTCGCTGAGCCTCGTCGACGAGATACTGCCGTACGTGGATCTGGTGCTGGTGATGACGGTAGACCCGGGGTTTGGGGGGCAGAAGTTCATTCCCACCATGTATGACAAAGTGCGGCGTCTACGACAGATGGCACTGAGCCTCGGCCTAGCGGAACTTGACGTCGAGGTTGATGGAGGGGTTAACGCAACAACGGCCCGGTCGCTGACCGAGGCCGGGGCTAATGTGTTGGTGGCCGGAGCGGCGGTGTTCGCTGCCGGGCGACCGGTAGAGGAGGCTATCGCGACGTTGCGGGCAGCCGCAACCGGACTGCCCGCAGTCGACAGTACGCGCGACTCGGACTAGTGCCGGTGCACCGTCTTCAGGCAACGAGTACATACAACCATGCGCTTCGGGCGACCATCGCGGACCACCACGGTCTTCTGCAGGTTACCGCCAAAGGTACGCTTGGTTGCCCTCTTGCTATGGCTCACGTTGTTGCCAAAGGCGGTGCCTTTGCCGCATATTTCACACCTGGCCAACGTAATCACCCCCAGTGCGCTGCATTTGCTGCCGCTTGGTGGCCCCGCGGCCACCGGGCAACGAGCATAGCATATCGGCCGCGCGAGGTGCAATTGCCGACCCAGGACCAGACCGCCGCGAGCGCCGGCCGGCGCACTCCGCGCAGCGGCGCCCATGGGGCAAGTCACTCGGCTATCGCTTGGCCACCTGACCGCGCTGAGCCCGCTCCCCGCATACTTCAGGAGTACCATGAGCAATAACGGAAGCATCGAGGTGTCCCCCACGGCCGTAGCCACCATCGCTGCCGAAGCGGTGTCGGAGTGCTACGGCGTAGTGGGCATGGCCCCGCGTACCGCCCAGGAGGCCATACTGAACGCGATCCATAGACCACCCGCGACCAAGGGAATCCGCGTCGATCTCCGGCCGGATTCGGTGGTCGTTGATCTTCATGTCATTATCGAGTACGGCACCAGGATAGTCACAGTCGCTGACAACGTCATCGACGCCGTGCGCTTCCGGCTGGAACAGGCCCTGGGAACATCGGCTCTGCGCGTGAACGTGTACGTGCAGGATGTCCGTGTCGGAACTCGGCAGCCAGGAGCCTAGCCATTGGATGACACGCAGTTGAAAGGCCATGCGCCGGTGGTCAAGGACGAGACGCGCGGCGCCAGCCAGGACAAGGTCGCTCCCCCGGCCTCACGGTGCGACGGCTCGGCGCTCCAGCAAGCGCTGGCGTCGGGTCTTGCCTGGCTCGAGCACCACTCGGAGGCGATCAACGCCCTCAATGTTTTCCCCGTACCCGATGGTGACACCGGCACCAACATGGTGCTTACCTTCCGGGCCGCCGTTGCCGAGGCTGCTGCCGCCGCCAGTGAAGAGATCGGAGAGGTGGCACGCGCCGTCGCTCGCGGCGCCCTCATGGGTGCCCGTGGCAACTCGGGGGTGATTCTCTCCCAGTTGCTGCGCGGGATGGCCGATGCGCTTCAGTCGGCCACGAGCCTCTCCCCACGCACCATAGCGGACTCCTTCGCCGCCGCGCGCGACACCGCGTACAAGGGCGTGATGCGACCAGTGGAGGGAACAATTCTCACCGTCGCCAAGGAGGTCGCCTCGGCCACCTCCCGCGCCGCTCGTAACGAGAACATAGACCCGGCTCAGTTGCTCTCCATCGCCACAGAGTCGGCTCGCCACGCCGTCGCCGCGACACCCAGTCAGCTACCCGTCCTGGCTGAAGCCGGGGTGGTCGATGCCGGCGGCCAGGGCCTCTTCATTATCCTTGAGGGCATTCATCGTCACCTCACCGGCCAGACCGTGCAGGCCAACGGCGCCTTGGAGCGCAAGGCCGACCTCTTCAGCTTCTCTTCGGAGAGCGAGTACGGCTACGACACCCAGTTTCTCGTTCACGGTCGCCAACTTGACGTGGACGAGATCCGCGCCGGCCTCGAGCCGATGGGAGACAGTCTCCTGGTGGTAGGAGACTCCACCACCATCAAGGTCCACATTCACACCGACCGGCCCGGCGACCCCCTCAACTACGCCGTCAGCGTTGGCGCCGTGAGCGACGTGGTCGTCGAGAACATGCAGGAGCAGTACCAGCACTTCATCGCCGAGAGGGCACGGGAGCCTGAGCCCCGGCCGGTCAAGGCGCTGGGGATCGTTGCCGTGGCGCAAGGCGAGGGGTTCAGGCGAGTGCTGGAGAGCCTGGGGGCCGATCTGGTCGTCGAGGGCGGTCAGACGATGAACCCCAGCGTCGAGGAACTGCTGGCGGCGGCTGAGTCGTTGGAGAGCGAGCAGGTCGTCATCCTGCCCAACAACAAGAACGTCATTATGGCCGCCGGCCAAGCCTTGCCCCTCTCCTCCAAGCAGATCGCCATGGTTCCCACCCGCACCGTGCCGGAAGGCATAGGCGCCCTGCTCGCCATCAACTATGATGTTGGGCTGGAAGAGAACGTGGATGCCATGACTCAGGCAGGCCGCGAGGTTCAGACGATTGAGATCACCGTCGCCACGCGGTCCGCACGGGTGAACGGCATCAAGGTGAAGGAGGGCGAACACATCGGCCTCCTCAATACCGAACTGGTGGCCACCGGCAACAACATCTCGCGGGTTGCCCTCAAGGCGCTCAAGGACGGCGAGGCCGAGAACTACGAGATCGCCACCATCTACACCGGCCGTGAAGCGCGCGATGAAACCACCGAGCAGCTCAGGGAAGCCATCTCCAAGCGCTATCCGGAACTCGAGCTCGAGATCGTCGACGGCAGCCAGCCACACTACCAGTACATCATTGCCGTCGAGTAGACCCTCTCGTCGGAGCCAGGCAAGCCAGGAGCATCAGCCGTATGAACAGCGTTCGCATCATCACCGACAGCGCCGCCGAGCTGTCCGCCCAGGAAGCAGGCGAACTGCAGGTGGATGTCCTGCCGCTGCGCTACAACGTCGGCGGCACTGTCTACCGGCAGGGATCGGAGATGTCGGCGGAACGCCTGCTGAGCATCATCGCGCAGGGAAAGGCCAAGGTCACGGCGCTGGCCCCGGCCACCGAAGACATCACCCAGTTGCTCGAGGATGTTACCCGCGCCGGCCAGGTTGCCCTCTTCATACACGTGGCCGGGGGCCTGGTGCCGGTGGTGCAGCCGGTACAGGACATCGCTCGCGGCCTCTTCGGGCGAGCGCGCATCGAGATCATCGATTCCATGTCCGTCTCGTATGGCCTCAAGCGGATCGTTGAGACCGCCGCGCGCGCGGCCGCCGATGGCGCCGACATCGCGGAGACGTCCCAGGTGGTCCGTTCCCTGACCTCTCGCGTCTACACCCTCTTCTACACCGAGGACTTCGAGTCGCTCGAGCACACGGTGGACATTCAGCCCTCCCAGGCCGTACTCGCCAGCATTCTCGGGGTCCGTCCGCTGGTAGTCCTCGAAGAGGGGCGTCTGATCCCGCTCGAGAAGGTAACACCGCGAACCACGCCGGTTGACAAGCTGGCCGAGTTCGTCCTGGAGTTCGCCAGCGTGGCCGAGCTAGCGGTGCTCACCGGGCCTAGAGACTCGGGGCTGGACGTGGACGAGCTTCGCGAGCGCATCGAGCAAAGCCTTCCCGGCCTGGTCGTGCCCGCCGTTCCCTACGGTCCGTTGGTGGCGGCCTCTGTCGGCCCCCGCTGTCTGGGCCTCTTCGTTTCGGAAGGACTCGACGGCGCATGGTGAGCCCGGCCGAGTTTGAGTCCCGGACTGCTGCACTTCAGAAGCTGGCGCTGATCCTACGGCAGGAGCGCGACGAGAGCTTCAGCGATCGCGGCGCCGACGGGGGCCTGGAAGCGTTCATCTCCGCCTGGGCCGAAGGCGCAGCCTCAGTAGGAATCGAGCCCGATGTGGTAGAGTACGTGGTCGAGCACCTTGACGGCTACGCCGGCCTGAACCGCGACGAACGTGAGCAGTCAGTGCGCCTGGTGATGAGCACCCTGCGAGACCGATTCGGCTCCCAGTCGCGCGTGGCAACGCCGGCGCCGACCCCTCCACAAGAGGCGGAGGCGCGCGAGCCGCTCATAGCTCCAAGCGACCCCGTGGACCGTCTGTCCGGAATACGCGACGTGCGAAAGCGCCAGCTCGGCAGGCTGGGCGTTCAAACGGTGCGAGACCTACTCTACCTCTTCCCGCGCCGCTACAACGACTACTCCGCGCTCAAGCCGGTCGGCCACCTGCGCGTCGGCGATGAGGTTTCGCTCCTGGTCACCGTCAAGACAGTGCGAACCCGCCAGACGCGCCCGAACTTCTACGTTACCACCGCCGTGCTGGCGGACGCATCGGGTTCCGTACGCGCCACTTGGTTCAACCAGCGGTCCCTGCAGATGCGGCTCAAGCCGGGCCTGGAGATCGTGGTTTCCGGCAAGGTGGGCCAGTTCCTGGGTAAGCTCAATCTGGAGTCGCCCGAGTGGGAGACTATCAGCCACGAGCACCTGAACACTGCCCGCCTCGTTCCGGTCTACCCGGCAACCGAAGGGCTCGGACAGAGATGGCTACGCCGCGTGGTACGCCGGACCTTGGACGACTGCCTGGCCGGGCTGCGCGAGACCATGTCCGCCGACATACGCCAGCAGTTCGGCCTCATCGATCTGCACGCCGCCATCAGGGCCATCCACTTCCCCGAGGACTGGGATGACCTGGACCAAGCCCGGCGTCGGCTCGCGTTCGATGAGTTCCTGCTGGTTCAGCTGGGGCTGTTGCAGCGCCGTCTGCGGGCGCGCCAGGCCGTCGGAAGTCCGCTGACCGTACCCGATGAGTGGCTGCAGGAGTTCGAGGCCGGCTTGCCCTTCACCCTTACCGGCGCCCAGCGCCGGGCGATAGCCGAGATCCGCCAAGA
>JAAYAV010000183.1 GCA_012719195.1 Anaerolineae bacterium
GCCGGCAGCATGCTACACTGTCGGGGTATTGGACTGCGGCTCGATGGCGGCGCCAGTGAGACTGGTGCCGGCTTCACTATCCCGACCGGAGCTCTCCCTTCCTAGGGGCTCCCGGCGCCCATGGCAGCGCCTGCACTGGACGCACTCACCGCCGAGTTCAGCCGGCCGGCCAGGCATGTCAGTCCCCACTACGCTCGGACGCACCGAGCGGACGCGGCCCTACCGGCCAGACCACCGGGAGCCACGGCTTCCCGATGATGAACAGGAGGCGATGATTTCAGTGAAGGCGAGCAGGTTCACCAGACGTGCTTTCGTGCGCTACGCGGGGCTTGCGGCCGGGGCGACTATGGCCGCTGCCTGTGCCCCAGCGGCAACCCCGGAGGCTGACCAGCCCGTCCCCACCAGCGCACCCGCGCCGGCGGAGACGGCGGCTACGATGCCGGAGTCACCGGTTTCGTCCTCCGGGTACCAGGAAGCGCCCATGCTGGCCGAGCTGGTGGCCGCGGGCGAGCTGCCTCCCGTTGACGAACGGTTGCCGGTCGAGCCCATGGTCATTGAGGCCATCTCCGAGGTCGGCAATTACTGCGATACCTGGCGGCGGTGCGAGACGAACCCCAACCACGTGTCTGCTCGTCTGGGCGCGGAGCCGCTGGTGGCCTGGGCCCGCGACGCTCAGACTGTGATCCCCAACCTCGCCCAGTCCTGGGACGTCAACGAGGAAGGCACGGAGCTTACGTTCCATCTGCGGCGGGGAGTGCGCTGGTCCGACGGCGAGCCCTTCACCGCCGACGATGTGGCCTTCTGGTTCGAGGATGTCATTCTCAACCAGGAACTGACGCCCGCTTTCCCCAACTGGCTGAAGTCCGGCGGCGAGCCCTGTACCTTCGAGAAGATCGATGACTACACCGTGAAGCTCACCTTCGCCGCTCCGGCCGGGCTGATCCTGGACAGCTTCGCCTTCGACGGCAACACCCTGGTGAACTACCCGCGACACTACCTGGAGCGGTTCCACATCGACTACGCCGATGCGGACGAACTGGCGGCACTCACTAAGGAGCGCGGGTTCGAGTCCTGGTACCAGTTGTTCTCCAATGAGGTCAACCCGGCCCAGAATCCGGACCTTCCTACCGTGCGGCCCTGGCGCCTGGTGACCAAGAACTGGACGACCACCGCCGTCGCCGAGCGCAACCCCTACTACTGGAAGGTGGACAGCGAGGGGAAGCAGCTTCCTTACTACGATAAAGTGTTCTGGAACATAGTGCAGAGCGTCGATCTGATCCCCGTGCGCGTAGTCTCGGGCGAGGTGGACATGCAAGCCATGTACATCGGCTTCCCCGACTACACCCTGCTCATGGAGAACCGCGAGGCGGGCGGCTACCAGGTCTACCTGTGGGACCCCGGCAACAGCGGAAGCGCCATGCACCCCAACCAGACGCGCACCGGCGACGACGAGATGCGCGATCTGCTGCGGGACCAGCGGTTCCGCCTGGCTCTCTCCAAGGCCCTCAACCGCGAGGACATGAACGACCTCTTCTACTTGGGCCTGAGCAAGCACGTCCTCGACATGTACCCGGAATCGGTGCAGAACGATCCGGATGTGCCCGGCTACTTCGAGTACGACGTCGAGGGCGCCAATGCCATCCTCGACGAGATGGGCCTCGACCAGCGGGACGGCGAGGGCACTCGCCTTCTGCCCAGCGGTCGCCCCATCAGGCTGATGATGTTCGGACATGCCGGCTATCCCATCCACCGCGACGTGGCTGAAGTCGAGGCCGAGTACCTCAAGGCCATCGGCATCGCCACGCAGATTGACTTCGTTGCCGGAGAGGTCTTCACCCCGAGGCTGCAGCAGAGCGACTACGACGTGCTCTGCTACAACGCCAACATCGGACCGGGGGCGCTCTTCTGGGCCATTTACCCCCGCTCCCTATTCCCGGTGGAAGTGAGCACGTACTGGGCCACCCGCTGGGGTTGGTACTACCAGACCGGTGGGCAGGAGGGTGATGAGCCGGAAGGTGAGGCCGCCTACCTGCTGGAGCTGTGGGAGCGCGTCAAGCAGACGGTGGACGCCGATGCTCGCCAAGCCCTGATTGACGAGGCCTTCATGATCAACGCCAAGAATCTGTGGGTCATCCCCGTCTTCGGCGGCGACATCGCTCCCTGCATCGTGAAGAACGGCGTCACCAACGTTCCCGAGTCGGGCACGCTGGCCTACCAGGTGTGGTCGCCCAAGTTGTACAATCCGGAGCACTTCTTCCTGAAGCAGTAGCCTAGGCGAGGCTCTGGCACCGTGGCCCGGGGGAGTGTCGCAGGCCTCTCTCGGGCCACCTGTCTTGGCCGGCAAGCCTTCATACACCGCCCCTCCAGGAGCACGCCATGGACTTCCAGGCTGAGTACGACGTCATAGTGGCCGGCGGCGGGGTCGCCGGCGCAGCGGCAGCACTGGAGGCCGCCCGCAGCGGGATGTCGGTAGCCCTGGTGGAGAAGACCGTCCTGCTCGGGGGCCTGGCCACCACCGGACTGGTGCTGGTCTACCTCCCCCTGTGCGACGGCAATGGCCGTCAGGTCACCTTCGGCATCGCCGAGGAGTTGCTGCACCTCAGCCTTCGCTACGGACCGGGCAACATCCCGGCCGGCTGGCGCTCCGGGCGCCAACTGGACGAGCCGGGCCGCTACCGGGTCGTGTTCAACCCCGCTTCCTTTGTGCTGGCTCTCGACGAGGCCCTCGAGGAGGCTGGCGTCGAGCTCTGGCTCGACACGCTCATGGCCTGTCCCGTCCTGGACGGGGGCCGCGTCGCCGGGCTCGAGGTCGAGAACAAAGGCGGCCGCGGGCTGCTTCGGGCTCGCTGCATCGTGGACGCCACCGGCGACGCCGACGTGGCCTACCGGGCGGGCGCGCCCTGCCAGACGGGCCGCAACTGGCTCAGCCTTTGGGTCCTGGAGGTGGACGGATCGGCCGAAACGCCCGCCGGTGCCCTGCCCAAGATGACCTGGGTGGGCGCCAACGCCCACGGCGGCGGGCAGCCGGCAGACATTCCCCGGCTGACGGGGGTAGAGCCGCGCGACGCCACCGAGTTCGTCCTGGCGGGCCGGCGCCTGCTGCGCCACCGCTACCGCGATCTCTACGCCTCGGGCGCGGCCGATCGAGAGACGCTCTTCCCGGCGGCCCTGCCGGCCATGGCTCAGTTCCGCACCACCCGGCGCATCGTCAGTCGAGACGGACTCCGCCCCGGGCAGGACGGTCGGGCACGGGAAGCATCCATCGGCCTCATGGGCGACTGGCGCAAGGCGGGGCCGGTCTGGGAGATTCCTTACGGGGCTCTGCTGCCGCAACGAGTGGATGGTCTGCTGGTGGCGGGGCGCTGCCTGGACGCCGAGGGCGACGCCTGGGACGTGGCGCGCGTCATCCCGCCGGCGGCTCTCAGCGGGCAGGCAGCCGGCGCCGCCGCCGCCCTGGCCGTGCGCGCGGGCGTCTCGCCGCAAGCAGTGGATGCCGGCCCCCTGCAGGCGCACCTGCGCGACCGCGGGGTTCGTCTCACACTGGGCGAAGTGGGGCTGTAGGCGAGCGCGCCGGTAGTCCCGGGCAGAGGTCCAGAACCTAACCCTCCTCGTGGTACCGCGGAGCGAAACCACGAGGCCCCCTTCCCTACGCGGGGAGTGGGCACGGGACTTGGCCTCGCCGGCACAGTCGGGGCTTCTGGCCCCCCTTCCTTCTTAGGGAAGGGGGGGTGGGGGGTTAGGTTAGGCCCTCCTCGGCCACTGAACCGCTACTCCCAGCGCCAGAACTTGATCGTCAACGGGACCAGCACCAGCAGCAGCCCCGCCAGCACCGCCACGTCCACCTCCAGCGGGAACAGGGGGCGAAAGCCCACCATCACCTGCCGCAGCGCGTCGGACAGGTAGGTAAGGGGCATGATGTACATGGCCGGGCGCAGGGCCGCGGGCAGGAATTCGGGCTCGAACATACTGCCGGAGAGGAAGGTCATGGCGAAGTTGACCACCTGGGCGATGGCTATCGCCGCCTCGCTGGTGGGCGAGAGCGCGGCGATGAAGTAGCCCAGAGTGACGAAGGTCACGGCGCCCAGCAGGGCGATGGGCAGGATCAGATGGGCTTGGCGGCCCAGGATGAGGCCCAGGACCAGCACGCTGAATGCAACGAAGAGTATGGTCTGCACCATTCCCACCGTCACCCGCCAGCCGACTTGCGCCGCCAACACCGTGCGGGTGGAGAGGGGCGCCACCGCCAGCCGGCGTAGCACCTTCTTCTCTCGCATCTCCACCAGAGGCATGGCCGTGCCGAAAACTCCCAGCCAGAGCATGGCCAGGCCCAGCATGCTGGGAGCGTAGAAGGCGGCGGGGTTCTGCTTCTCCGCCATAACACTGCGCTCGTCCACGGTAATCAGCTCCGGGGCGCTCTGGGCCACCAGGTTGGCCTGATTCAGGAAGCTGCGCACGAAGCCCAGCCCCATACCGGTGGACGACTGGCTGCTGGGGTCATAGTAGACGGGCACGTTCACCGCTTCGCCGGCAGCAGTGCGCTCGGTCAGGCCGGCGGGCAGCACCAGCACGGCGTGCAGGTCGCCGGCGCGCAGACTCTCCACCAGCTTCTCCTCGTCCGCCACGGTCAGGCCTATGCTCTCGGCCATGCTCGGGCTCTCGAGGATGGCCACCAACTGCTGCGAG
Source organism: Anaerolineae bacterium (assembly GCA_012719195.1). Classification (GTDB taxonomy): domain Bacteria; phylum Chloroflexota; class Anaerolineae; order DRVO01; family DRVO01; genus Ch71. Next base: position 4,684 of record JAAYAV010000183.1, read on the forward strand.
AGCGGGCCGTTGTCCTGAACCGCGAGACCCAGCCTGATGCCGGCTGCCTGGTCGCCCTGTCCAAAGATCATCCCGAAGAAGCCGGCGAACGCCAGCGGCATGATGATGGTGATCACCATAGCCAGCCTATCCCGCACGAACTCGCGGGCGTTGGCGAGGTAGAGGGCAGTGAAGGCCTTCATCAGCGGATCCTCCTGCCGGTGATCTTCAGGAACACGTCCTCCAAGGTTGCCTGCCGCACCACCATCTGCCCCAGCTCCAGCGAGTGAGCCTGGGCCCAGTCGAATAGGCCCGACATGGTCTTGGGTACGGCGGCGCTGAACACCACGAAGCGGCCATTCTCCTCCGTGACCTGGCCGACGGCGGGTAGGGCGGCCAGACCCTCGGCGGTGAGCCCGTCCACCTGGTCCACTTCGATGGCCGTCTCGCGGAAGTACTTGGCGATCAACTCCCGGGGGGTACCCAGTTCGATGATGTGGCCGTGATCCATCACCGCCACGCGGTCACATAGCTCCTCCGCCTCTTCCATGTAGTGGGTGGTCAGAACGACGGTGCGCCCTTCGCGGCGTAGGTCATGAACTAGGTCCCAGATAGCCCGACGCGCCTGCGGGTCGAGCCCGGTGGTGGGCTCGTCCAGGAAGACGAGCTCGGGCTTGTTCAGCAGTGCCAACGCGAGCGAGAGCCGCTGCGCCTGGCCGCCGGAGAGCTTGGCCGTGGGGGCGTTCTGCCGCTCCCGCAGGCCTACGAGGTCCAGCAGAGCGTCCGTCTCCAGGGTGTCGTCGTAGAAGGCGGTGAAGAGCCGCATGATCTCGCGCACCGTCAGCTTGGGGTAGAGGCCGGTGCTCTGCAGTTGGATGCCCAGCCGGCGGCGGAACTCCGGGTCGTCGGCCCCGAAGGCTCGCCCCAGTACCACGATCTCGCCCGAGTCCGGCCGGCGTAGACCCTCGATGCACTCCACAGTGGTCGTCTTGCCGGCGCCGTTGGGTCCGAGAATGCCGAACACCTCTCCCGTGGCGACGGAGAAGGTGACCCCGTCCACCGCTTTCAGGTCTCCGTAGCTCTTTCGTAGGTCGGTTACCTGCAGTGCCATCTCGTTCATGGCTACTCCATTCGCCGGGATATCGCCGCGGCAAGTATTGTACTCGCTGGCATCCCGTGCGTGTAGGGGGCGGATGGACTGAGTGCACGCTGGACGGGAGCGGGTTTCGAGTGGCGCCGCCGGTTGGTTCCGTCCGGCCTCGGGCCCGGTGTCTGGCGTCCCGCCCGCCGGCCTCCGGCACCGACTCGACACCGGAAGCGCGACAGAGTCGCTATCGCGAACGTATCACTTCTCCGCGCCGTCTCCACAATCTGGCCCTATGATTCATGCAAGTGCTCGGCGAGCCTCACCGACGGCCGACCGGCAGAGACCAAGGGAGACAAGGTTATGTTGACTAGACGAAAGGTTCTTTGGGGGGTACCTCTGGTGACCGCGGCCGCGCTGGCCGGCGGTAGCGGCGTCGCCTGGGCGGAGGCGCTTCCCGTCCTCACCGACACCGAGATCGAGGGCATTGTCTTCATGCGCGAGGAGGAGAAGCTCGCCCGTGATGTCTACGCCATGCTGTACGAGCGCTGGCAGACACCCGTGTTCCGGACGATCGGTAGCAGCGAAGTCAGCCACATGGCCGCCATGAAGACCCTGCTGGACCGCTACGGCGTCGAGGACCCGGCGGCCACCCGTCCGGCAGGTGTCTTCCAGAACCGGACGCTCCAGCGGCTGTACGACGACTTAGTGGTGGCGGGACAGGAGTCGCGCGTCGCTGCCCTCAAGGCCGGGACCGCCGTGGAGGAGATCGACATCCTCGATCTGGAAGAGCGTCTCGGACAGACCGATGAGTCCCCCATCCAGCGGGTGTACGGCAACCTGCTGAACGGGTCGCACAACCATCTGCGCGCCTTCGCCCGCCAGCTTAGCCAGATCAGCGGTGAGCCCTTCGTGCCGCAGTACATGGACCAGGCGACGGTGGACGAGATCCTGGCACAGCGGTCAGGGCGCAGTCGTCGCAGGGGCGGCCGGTAACGCCGGGGACCCTGTTTACGGGTGAGCGGGGGTTCTGCCTACTAGAGGCAGAACCCCCGCTCTTATCGAGACCGCTTCCAGTTTGCATTTCTCCTTATCTAGCCTATTCTTATAGTTAGACTAGGCTAGCGGAGGCTTGCCATGGAACAGGAACCCGTCTCCCTCTCTCTTCTGAATGTGGTGCTCGAGTTCATGCGGATCGTTAAGGCCGACCTGGCCCTCGGCGCCGATGACAGCAGCGTTTCGCCCTCACAATACCGCATACTGCGCCGACTGCGCGACGGTGAGGCGACCGTGTCCGAGCTGGCCAAGTGGAACGCCGTCACCCTGCCTACGGCCACCAAGATCCTGGACGTCCTGGTCGAGCGTGGCTGGGTGGAGCGCTGGCGCTCACGTGCCGATCGCCGTCTGGTACACGTGGGTCTGACGCCGCGTGGCCGCGAGGTGCAGGCAGATTTGGAGGCGCGCGCTGCCGGTTCGGTGGGCGCGGTGCTGCAGGACCTGGACGTGGCGAGCCGAAATGTGGTTGAAGAAGCGGTGGCCACGGTGGCGGCCGCTCTGGCCCAGTGCTCGCAGGGAGGCGGCCGGTCGGCGGAAGACCAGCAAGGTAGGCCTGCCGGGGGCTAGATGAGGACTTTCTGGCGCACCATCTCGTATATGCGGCCGTACGTGGCCGCCGTGCTCTTCGCCTATCTCTGCATGCTCGGAATCGCCGGGGCCGGCCTCGCCATCCCCAACCAGATTGGCGAAGTGGTGGACGGCGGCATCATGGCCGGCAGCCGCGATGCCTTGGCCCGGGGAGTGCTCATGGTACTGGGCCTGAGCGTGCTGCGGGCAGTCCTGGTCTTCTTTCAGGGGTACCTGACGGAAACGGTCGCTCAGGGGATCGCCTATGATCAACGCAATCAGCTCTACGAGAAGCTACAGCGACTGTCATTCAGCTACTATGACCAAGCGGAAACGGGACAGCTTCTCGCCCGGGCCACCAGCGATGTGGAGATGTTGCGGCGCATCACCGGCCGCGGTCTGCTGATGCTGGTCAATGCCAGCATCACCACGTTGGGCACGGCGGTGGTGCTGGTACTCATCAACCCCCTCCTAGCCGCCATCTCCCTGGCCGCCATGCCCGTCCTCATGCTGGTGGTGCAGCGCTTTGCCGGCGAGATCCGGCCCTTGACATTGGTGGCGCAGAACCGGCTCGCTATGCTCACCTCGCGCCTGGAGCAGAACCTGCGCGGCTTGGCGGTCGTGCGCGCGTTCGCTCAGGAGCGGGCCGAGATCGACCGGTTCGAGAAGGAGAACTCCACCCTCCATAACGACAATGTGCGCGTGGTGACCCTGCGCGCCGTCCGCGAGCCCCAGATGCGGGTGCTGGCGGATGTGTCCACCGTCCTCCTGCTCTGGGCGGGCGGCTACATGGTTGTGGGCGGTGGCCTAACGCTGGGCGAGTTGGTCGCCTTCAACGCCTACCTGCTCAACTTAGTGCAGCCATTGCGCCGGTTCGGTTGGCTGACCTCCATGATCAGCTCCTCCCTGGCCGCCGGCGAGCGCGTCTACGAGATCCTCGACCTGCCGGAAGAGGTACAGGACGCGCCCGATGCCGAGCCCCTCCCTGAGGTGCAAGGCCAGGTGAGCTTCGAGGATGTTACCTTCGGCTATCTCCGCAGCCGCCCCGTCATCGACGGATTGGCGTTCGATGTGCCGCCGGGCTCAGTGGTGGCCCTCTTGGGGCCGACGGGCAGCGGCAAGAGCACCATCATCAACCTGCTGCTGCGCTTCTACGACCCCCTCCAAGGGCGCGTCCTCGTGGACGGGCAGGACATCCGCCAGGTGACGGTGGAGTCTTTGCGGCGCCAGGTCGGCCTGGTGCTGCAGGAGACCATGCTTTTTGCCGGCACCATCCGGGAGAACATTGCCTTCGGCAAGTCCGACGCGACGCAGGAGGAGATCGAGGCGGCGGCCCGCTCCGCGGCCGCGCACGGTTTCATCAGTGAACTGCCGGAGGGCTACGACACCATGGTGGGTGAGAAAGGGGTGACACTTTCCGGCGGGCAGCGCCAACGCATCGCCATCGCCCGCGCCATTCTCAAGGACCCGCGCATCCTGATCCTCGACGATGCCACCTCGAGCGTGGACTCGGAGACAGAACTGGTGATTCAGGAGGCGCTCTGGCGGCTGCTGCCCGGCCGTACTAGCTTCATCATCGCCCAGCGTGTCTCTACTGCGCGCCGAGCGGACATGATCATACTACTGGACAAGGGACGACTATCGGATATGGGGAGCCATGAGGAGTTGATGGCCCGCTCTGGGCTATATGCCGACATTTACCACAGCCAGTTGCTGCCCGAGCGAGCGGACAGGGTCGGAGGTGCGGCTTGGGCTTCATGAGCGCCGGCATGCGCGGCGGTCCCCAGGGCATGCTGCGCGCCTACGGCACCACCGAGGAGGCCTCGGGGCTTAACTGGCGGGTGCTGGTACGCCTGTTCGACTTCGTCCGGCCCTACCGGAGGGCCCTGCTGGGCGCCCTGGCTCTGATGGCGGTGACTTCCGCTGCCCAGTTGGTCGGACCCTATCTGGTCCGCTCTGCCATCGACGACCACATCCACGGTGGTAACCTGCGCGGGCTGGATCTAGTCTGCGCCGCCCTGCTGGCGACGTACATGGTGGGAGCCTTCGCCTCCGCCCGCCAAGAACTGCTCGTCGGCCGCATGGGCCAGGCGGTGTTGCGGGACATGCGCAGCCACCTGTTCGAGCACATGCAGCGCCTACCGTTCTCGTTCTACGATCGCGAAGATGCAGGGAGACTGATCTCCTACGTCGTTAACGATGTGGCCGTGATCAACGAGCTGCTTGCCAGCGGCATCGTCACCCTCATTGGCGATAGCCTGATGCTGGTGGGAATCGTGGGCATCATGCTGGCCATGAACGTGCGGCTGGCGCTGCTCTCGTTCTCCGTTCTGCCTCTCATGGTGCTGCTAACCTGGTGGTTCTCCCACCGGGCCGCTCGCATCTACCGGCTCACGCGCCAGAAGATCGGGGTGATGATCGGTCGGCTGGCCGAAGACCTCTCCACGGTGCGGGTGATCAAGGCCTTTGCCGAGGAAGACCGGGCTCTGAAGCAGTTCGAGACGACCAACCGCGAGAATCGGGACGCCAACGTGGCCGCCATCGCCCTGGCGTTCGCTTTCCGGCCGGGCGTGGACCTGCTCGCCGCGGCAGCGTCGCTGGTGGTGCTGTGGTTCGGTGGCCTTTGGTCGGCCGCGGGACTGGTATCGGTGGGCACCATTGTGGCCTTCCTCACCTACGTCACCCGTTTCTTCCAGCCCATCCAAGAGCTGAGCCAGCTCTTCACCACGGTGCAGTCGGCGGCTGCCGGCGGCGAGCGCATCCTGCGCCTGCTGGACACCGAGCCCGCCATCAAGGACGCGCCGGACGCCATTGAGCTGGAGACCCTCCACGGCGAGGTTGAGTTCCACGACGCCACCTTCGCCTACGACGCGGACGATCTCGTCCTGGACGGCCTCAACCTGAGGATCGCGCCCGGCGAGAAAGTGGCCATCGTCGGTCCTACGGGCGCGGGCAAGTCCACCATCGCCAAGCTGCTGGCGCGGCACTACGACCTGCAGGAAGGCGCCATCACGGTGGATGGGCACGACGTGCGCGCGCTGAAGCTCAGCTCCCTGAGACGGCAGTTGGGTGTGGTACCGCAGGAGCCTTTCCTGTTTGCCGCCAGTATCGCCGACAACATCCGCTACGGGGATTTGAATGCCAGCGACGAAGAGGTGCGGCAGGCGGCAGAGATGGCGCGAGCGGCCAATTTCATCGAGGCCCTACCCGACGGGTACCAGACCTGGGTCCAGGAGGGCGCTGTCAACCTCTCCCTGGGGCAGCGGCAGTTGGTTTGCCTGGCCCGCGTTATGTTGACTAGACCGGCCCTCATCGTCCTCGACGAGGCCACCTCCAGCGTGGACACGCAGACGGA
>JAAYAV010000184.1 GCA_012719195.1 Anaerolineae bacterium
CGGTAGTCGGCGTACAGCCGCTCCACCCCCCAGCGCGTCCCGAAGGCGTCACGCTGCTCTTCGTACGGGTCAGCGCCCGCCACGACGGCCACCGCGGGCACATCTCGGTAGCAGGCCATGTGGGAGTAGGGGAGCATCGTGCCGGAGCCCGGACGGATCTCGTCGTCAATGGTGGAGGCGATGCGCCCCAGGCCGATGATGGCCGTGCGATACTCAGTCCGTGCCATGGTCTCCTCTCCGCTAACCCCTCCGGTGCGCGAGGCTCAGTCGTGGGTCGACTGTCTGCCCTGCCTTAGCCTCAGAATAGCCACGACGTAGGCGACAAGCGCCAGGCCCAAGAAGAACCCGGACCCGAAGTCCGAGGCATTGCCCAGCCATCCAGCCCGGCCGACCACAATCGACAGCGCCGTGAGCAGCACCGCCGCTGCCAAGGCCGAGCGCCCATCACCAAGTCCGTTCCGAATCACATCGCCCTACCTTCCGGGGTCTCTCCCTCAGCGTCTGCCTCGTAGGTGATGACGCCGCGGCAGACGGTCAGCACCGCCCGCAGGTGATGCCGGCCGGCGTACGGCTTTCCCGCCACGTCGTAGTAGGTGAACTCGCCCTCGGTCACATCCAGCACGGTGACGTCGGCCGCGCCGCCCACAACCAATGTGCCCAGATCCGGGCGTCGGAGCGCCGCCGCCGAGTTGGCGGTGGACCAGCGCACCACCTCCTCCAGCGACGCCCCCAGCGCCATCATCTTGGCCATGCAGTCCGGCATGTTCACGTCCGGCAGCTTCACGCTGCCTTCGTGCAGGTCGGTGGAGACGGTGTCCGGCCGGAAGCCCAGGTCGAAGGCCGGTCGCGCCACCTCCCAGGCGAAGCTGCCGGCGCCGTGGCCGAGGTCGAAGAGGACGCCACGATCGCGCGCCGCCAGCGCCCCCTCCCGGACGACGGTGTTGCCGTCGCGCAGCAGCCCACCGTGGAAGCCCTTGTACATGTGGGTTGAGATGTCGCCCGGCCGCAGCAGCGGGAACACCTGCTCCACGCTGGGGGGTGGGTAGTACATGTCCACCATCAGGGGTAGGCCGGTCACGTCGGCCACATCACGCGCCAGGTGCACCGGGAAGACGGACTGGTCCCCCACGCCCATCTTGTTGGCGCGCACCTTGATGCCGCCGATCAGGTCGCGGTTGGCCTCCACGCACCGCACCGCCTTCTCCACATCCACCAGTTCCAGGTTCCGGCATTCCAGGTCCGTGGCCAGGCCGATGCTGCTCACGTGCAGGAAGGGCAGCACCCGCGTCCTGGAGCGTTCCACCACGAAGTGCCGCAGGCCGGCGAAGGTGTTGGCGCCCGCCGAACCGGCGTCCACCACGGTGGTCACCCCGGTGGGGCCGCAGACTGCGTCGGGCTCGATGCCCAGGTAGGTCGCGCCATAGTAGAGGTGCGCGTGCAGGTCTATGAGGCCGGGTGTGACCAGCCGGCCCGTCGCGTCCACCACCCTGGTGCCCGAGCCGGGCGCGATAGATGCCTCCACCGCCTCCACCTTACCGGCAGCGATGGCCACACCGCGTATGCCGTCGATCCCCTGGGCAGGATCGAGGACCCGTCCCCCTCTGATGATCAGGTCGTACCGTCTCCCCTCGAGCCCCATTCTCTCTCCTTAGTACCTCCACTTCCACTGCCTGCCATTCTAGGGCCGATCAGCCCCGTCGCCCAGGCCGGCGGCGGAGTCGTTAATTGACATCCCTAACCTTCCGTTGGTATCGTCAGTCATTAGTCGAACCGGGTGTTCCCACTCGTTAGCTTCCCACCGTAGAGGCTTGAGAGGCAATGGACAACAAGAAGAAGTACGTGGCCGTCGGACTGCTGGCGCTGGCAGCGGTGGCGGTCCTTGTGCTCAACAGCACGGCTTCCAGCGCCCGCTATTACATGACCATAGATGAACTGCGCGCCCTGGGGCCGGCAGCATCCACGCGCAGCGTCACCGTCTCCGGCGCCGTCCTCGGCGACACGATCGCGTACGATGCCACCGTCCCTGAGGTGCGCTTCACCATCGCCCAAGTCCCGGGTGACCCCGACGAGGTGAAAGCGGCCGGCGGCCTCACCGCCGTGCTCGACGCCGCCGTTGCCGACCCCACCCTGCCCCGCCTCGAGGTGGTCTACGGCGACGTCAAGCCAGACTCGCTCGCCCACCGCACCCAGGCCATCGTCCGCGGGCAACTAGGTCCCGACGGGGTCTTCGTCGCCGACGAGGTCCTGCTCCGCTGCCCCACCCGCTACCAAGAGGACGTCCCCGACCAGGCCGGCAGCCTGTGATCGCAGCGCAAGTCGGCTGGCTGGCCTCGGTTCTGGCTCTGATCTCCACCGCCTACGGCGCCGTTGCGCTGGGCCGTGGATCATCACGGCGGGAGGCCCTCTGGCTTGGGAGCGGTCGCAACGCCCTCATAGCCGCCAGCACCCTGCTCGGGCTGGCTCTGCTTCTGCTCACCTACGCCTTCCTGGGCAACGAGTTCCAGGTCAAGTACGTCGCCGCGCACTCCAGCCTGGAGCTGCCCCTCTACCTTAAGCTGACGGCCGTCTGGGCCGGCCAAGAGGGGTCGCTGCTCGTCTGGTCCTTCCTCCAGGCGCTCCTCGCTGCCCTGGTGGTGCGTCCCCTGCCCGACCGTGCCGGCCCGCTGGCCGGTTGGGGCGGCGTCTTCCTGGCGGTGATCGCCGCCTTCTTCATCGGCATCACCGTCTTCCTCTCCAACCCCTTTGCCCTGTCCAGCCTGGTGCCCGGCAACGGCGCCGGCATGAGCCCGCTCCTCCGTCACCCGGGGATGATCTTCCACCCGCCCGCCCTCTACGTGGGCTACGTTGCTCTGGCCGTTCCGTTTGCCTTCGCCCTGGCCGCGCTTATCACCGGGCGCTGGTCGGACTGGCCCCAGGCCGCCCGCCGCTGGCTGGTGGTGGCCTGGTTGTTCCTCGGTGTGGGCATCTTCCTCGGGGCCCGCTGGGCCTACGACGTGCTCGGCTGGGGCGGATACTGGGGCTGGGACCCGGTCGAGAATGCCGCCCTTATGCCCTGGCTGGTGTCCACCGCCCTGCTCCACAGCCTTGCCATCCAGCAGGAGCGTGGCAGCTTCCGCGTCTGGAATCTGGTGCTGGCGGTGCTATCGTTCCTGTTCGTGCTCTTCGGCACCTTCGCCACCCGCAGCGGCCTCATCGAGTCCGTCCACGCCTTCGCCCGCTCCAACTTGGGCTACTACTTCCTTGGCTTCATGGTCGTGGTCGTCGTCGTCTCGACCTACCTGGGCCGGCGGCACCGGGACCAGCTTCGCTCCTCCGCCGCACCGGCGGCGTCCATGTTTTCCCGCGAGGGCATGTTCTTCCTCACCCTTGTGGTGCTGAGCGCCATCACCCTGTCTGTGTTCGTGGGCAGCATTCTGCCCACGCTCACCCAAGCGCTCACCGGCAACCGCATGGAAGCCGGTCCAGAGTGGTTCGATCAAGTCACCGGGCCGCAATTTGGCGTGTTGGTGCTGCTGCTGGGCGTCTGCCCCCTCGCCGGCTACTCCGCCGACGCGCTGCGCCGTCTCGGCCGCCGCCTGGTGATCCCGCTGATCGGTGCGGCGGTTCTCCTGGCCGTGTCCGCCCTCCTGGGCTACCACAGCCTTGGCTCGCTCATCGGCTTCGGTCTGGTGGGGCTGGCTGCCGCCACCACCTTGGGCGAGTTCTGGTCCGTGCTGGCACGACGCGCCGCTGGCGAATCCGCCTTAGTGGCCTTCAGCCGCGCCCTCAACCGTAACCGGCGCCGCTATGGCGGCTACCTGGTGCACTTGGGCATCATCCTCATGGCCGTGGGCATCATCGGCACCCGCATGCACTCCAGCGAGGGACAGCTCTCCTTGCGGTCGGGCGAACCCCGCACCTTCGGCGAGTACACCTTCGTCTATGAGTCGGCCGCCCAGGAACGGCGCGTCGACCACCTGGCCGTGAGCGCTGACTTCGACGTCTACCGCAACGGCGCTTACCTGACCACCCTGCAGCCGCAGTTGCACGACTACCCGGCCGCCGAGCAGACGGTGGCCGTTCCCGCCCTCAAGGTCGGCCTGCAAGAGGACCTGTACCTCGTCCTGGGTGGCGTCACCAACGACGGCTCCGGCGCCACCATCCGGGTGGTGGTGGACCCACTCATCAACTTCCTCTGGCTTGGCGGCCTGGTCTTCATCGCCGGCGGTGTCGTCAGCCTCTGGCCCAGTGCCGCCAAGGCGGTAGGGCCCGTCGCTCAGCAGCGCCAGACTCTGATAAGCTGGGCCTCGCTGCTCCTGGGGCTGGCGGCTTTCGCCCTGGCCGCCTACGCCATGTGGGGTGGCAATAAGGGAGTGATCGGCCGCCCCACCGGCCGTCCCTTGGTGGGAGAGGCTGCCCCCGGCTTCTACGTGACGACCCTGGACGGCAGCCAGCTGAGCCTGGCCGACCTCAAGGGACAGGTGGCACTGGTGAACTTCTGGGCCGGCTGGTGCCAACCGTGCGAGGAGGAGCTTCCGGCTCTGCAGGCCGCCTGGGAGGAGTTCGGCCCCCGGGGCGTTGGCTTCGTCGGCCTCGCCCACCAGGAAACCGCCGCCTCCGTGACGGCAACCGCACAGGAGTACGGGCTCACCTTCCCCCTGGCCCTGGACGCGGGAGACGCCGTCGCCGCCTCCTACGGCATCACCGGCATACCGGAGACGTTCGTGCTCGACCGCGACGGGCGCGTGGCCTACGTACACATCGGGCCGGTGACTCAGGCTCAGTTGACCGAGGAACTCAGCACTCTGCTGGCTCAGGAGGTGGTCCGATGACCGGCGCATCGCTTCTCATCGGTGCCGCCCTGGCCGTGGCGACAGCCGCCTACCTCGCCCGGCCCTTCCGCGCTGCCCGCCGCGAGGATCCCGGCCGCAGCATCGAGCGCTGGGTGACGGCTGCACGCGTACCCCAGGGGCTCGAGTCCGCACCGGCGGTCGCCTCTGCCGCCGAGGCTCGCTTCTGCCGTGAGTGTGGCCGCGCCCTGACGCCGGACAGCCGCTTCTGCGCCGGCTGCGGCACGCCCGTGGAGGGCCAGCGTTGATGATGCGGTTCATCGTACTCCTGGTCTCCCTGCCCTTCCTGATCCTGGGTCAGAGCGTCATGAGCGAACCCACCGTCTCCGCGCAGCAAGCGGAGACGATCCCGGCCGCCATCACCACTGACCAGCTCCACTTCTTCCTCGTGCCCATTGGCGACCACATGCGCGTGGGCGAGTACCACGTACTGAGCAACAGCGGCGAGTCGGCCTATGAGGGCGTGGAGACGGCCGCCGGGCGGCGCGTGGTTGGGTTCAGCCTGCCGGAGGGCGCCGCCAACCTCCAGTTCGACGGCCTCGGACTGGGCGAGAGATTCATGGAGGAGGAGGGCGGTTTCGCCCTCACCGAGCCCATACCACCGGGCAAGAACACTCAGGTAATCAACTTCTCCTACGACCTTCCGGGCGGCGAGGGGCTAACCCTCACCCGAAGCAGCGAGACGGCGGTGGCCTCGGTGATGGCCATGGTTTCCTCCAGCGGCCTCGGCCTGGAGAGCAACGTCCTGATCCCGCAGGGCACAGTCGAAACCGAAATGGGGTTGGCATCACTGTACGTCGGTCCGGCGATGGAGCCTGGTCAGATCGTTTCCCTCACGCTGGTGCCCGCCGAGATCGCGCCCGTTGCCGCCGCCACGCCGGCGCCCGTTGCCCGCGCTGCCCCCACCGGCACCGGGACCGGAGCCTGGATCCTGGGCGCGTTGGCCCTGGCGGCTGCCCTCGCCTTCGCCTACTACCAGTGGCGGCCGGGCACACCGCAGGCGCTGCCGGACTGGGCGCGAGCCGAGGTCCAGGAGATCGCGCGGCTCGACCAGGCCTACGAAGAGGGCAAGGTAACGCCCGAGAGCTACGCCGAGCGGCGCGCCGC
>JAAYAV010000185.1 GCA_012719195.1 Anaerolineae bacterium
AGCTCACGGGCGAGGCGATGGCGGCCGCCGACCCGAAGAAGCAGTTCCACACCGTCACCTTCGGTCTGGGCGACCAGCACCCCGGCTGCCGGGCGGCTCGGCGGCGTCTGCCGGCCACCGGCGCGCCCTACTCCTGGTACATGCGCGTGCCCGACCTGCCGCGGTTCCTGCTGCACATCCGGCCAGTCCTGGAGCGGCGGTTGGCAGAGTCCATCGCCGTCGGGCACACCGGCGAGCTTAAGGTGAGCTTCTACCGCACCGGCCTGAAGCTGGCGTTCCGCGAGGGACGACTGGAGACGGTGGAGCCGTGGCAGCCCGCTTCCTCTGAGGACGGCGATGCCGGCTTCCCTGGCCTGACCTTCCTGCACCTGCTCTTCGGGCACCGCAGCACCGAAGAGCTGCGGCAGACCTACGCCGACTGCGGCGTCTGGAGCGACGCGGCGTCAGTGCTACTGCCGGCTCTGTTCCCCAAGAAGGCGTCCTGCGTGTGGCCGCTGGCGTAGGAAGGGACTCGTGACACGTGACGCGTGACCCGTGATTGGGAGGGCGGGGCTACGGCAGGCAAAGTGCGCCTGCCTACGCACCGCCCCTACCGCGCCGCGAGCGAGCGCACGTTGGGGGTGACCAGGGCGCCCCTTCCTTTCCAGGGAAGGGGACCAGCCAGGTAAGCGAAGCGTCTGGCGAGAGGGGTTAGGTCCTCTCAGTTCGCCACCGTCACGGGCACGGTCGGGGTCTCGATGTAGTTGCCGCTGACGTCGACCACCATGGCGCGCAACTGGTAGGGGCCATTCGCCATGGCTGTCGTGTCCCAGGTCGCCAGGACTCCGTCCAGGACCTGATTGGTCTTCATGTAGTCCAGTTCGGTCGTGATCCAGTTGCCGGGCTCACGGGCGTACTCGACCTTGTGGTACCACAGGTCGGGCGCCGTGGCCGTACCCAAGATGTAGACGACGCCACTGAGGACGGCGCCCGGCTCAGGGGAGCGGAGTACCACTTCCTTCGGCAGCGTTTCCGGGTCGATCGGCGTGGGTGTTGGTGGAGGTTCCTGGACGACGGCCGCGTGCTTGTCGGTCGTGCAGTGCTCAGTGGGTTCGGTGCCGGCCGCGTACACCTCGGTCACGCGGGTGGTGCAGTGGTCGCCGGGCAGCAGACCGCTAACGGCGCAGATCTCGCAGTCCAGCACGCCGTCGGGGCGACGGAACTCCACCACCGGCTGGCCCTCGTGCAGGCCCAGCATGATGTCATGGTAGATGGGGCCGGCCCCGGTGGAACCCAGCAGTCGCTTCATCGGCCGGCGGTCCGCATTGCCGATCCAGGTGCCCACCACGTATTGGGGCGTGTAGCCCATGCACCAACCCTCCCAGTTCTCGTCGGTCGAGCCTGTCTTGGTGGCCACCGGCCGGTCGGGCAGGACGAGGTACTGGGCGCTGGCGCCGAAGGCGGGGCGTCGGGCTTCGGCGTCGGAGAGGACGTGGGTGAGCACGTAGACGTGGGCCGGGTCCACCACCGTCTCGATGCTGGGCTGGTACTCGAAGACGGTGCGGCCCCGGTAGTCGGTGATATCCAGGATAGCCGCCGGCTCGAGCGGGCGGGGGCTGGAGGCGCGCCGCGGCTCGGGGATGGGGCGGCCGACCATGAAGCCCCGGTTGGCCAGGACGCTGTAGGCGAAGGTGTGATCCAGGAGGGGAATCTCCTTGGAGCCGAGCGTCAGGCTCAGGCCGTAGTGCATCCCCTCGGGCAGGGTGGTGATGCCGAGGCGGCGAGCCATGTTCAGGGCCGAGTCCACCCCGATCATGTCCAGCAGTTTGACGGCGGGCACGTTGTAGGAGCAGGCCAGGGCGCGCCGAAGGCTGACCACGCCGTGATAGCCCCCATCGATGTTGACCGGGGAGTAGTCGCGCCCCAGTTCGTCCTTGTACGTCACCGGCGCGTCCAGAATGGTGGTGGAGACGGTGTACCCCTGCTCGAAGGCGGCCAGGTAGGTGTAGGGCTTGAAGGAAGAGCCCGTCTGGCGCGGAGCCAGGGCGAGGTTGACCTGCCCCTGAATGGCCTCGTTGTAGTAGTCGGCGCTGCCCACCATCGCGAGAATCTCACCCCGCTCCGCGGCGATGATCACTGCGGCGCCGTTCTCGGCGTTGTTCGGGACGCCGTACTCCGCGATCTTCTCCGTCACGGACCGTTCGGCTAGACCCTGCGCGTCCAGGTCCAGCGTGGTGCGCACGCTCATCCCCAGGCGCCACATGTCCTCGCCATAGTCCTGCTGGAGCAGGTCGGTCACGAAAAGGACGAAGTGGGGGGCGGCCATGGGCGGGGCGGTGCTCTGCGGGGCGGCGATGGTTAGCGGCTCCAGCCAAGCCGACTCCGCCTCCTCTGGGGTGAGGTAGCCGGTGGACACCAGGGTGCTGAGCACGATCTGCTGGCGCTCCTTGGCGGCATCGAAGTTGTCCTGCGGATTCTGGGATGGGTTCTGCGGCACCAAGGCCAGCATGGCCGCCTCAGCCAGGGTGAGGTCGGACACGGACTTGCCGAAGTAGTTTTGCGCCGCCGCCTCCACCCCGTAGCAGACTCGGCCGTAGAAAGAAGAGTTGAGGTACCACTCCAGGATCTGATCCTTGCCTTCCCGGCCGGGGTAGAGCGCGGTGATCTCCATGGCCAGGGAGGCTTCCTTCATCTTCCGTTCGTAGGTGATCTGGTAGCGCTCCTCCGGCGGAAGGATGACGTTCTTCACCAACTGCATGGTTATGGTGCTGCCGCCCTGAACTCCCTGGCCCTCCAGGTTGTAGAGGTAGGCGCGCCCGACGGCGCTCCAGTCCACGCCGTTGTTGGTGTAGAAGGTGCGGTCCTCGAGGGCGATCACCATCTGCTGCAGGTAGTCGGGGATTCGATCAAGGGTTACGTAGGTGCTGTGGCCCAGGGGCGAAGCCAGCTCGGCCAGCAGGTGCTCGCCGGTGCGGTCGTAGAGGCGCAAGGTCTTGTAGCCGCGCTCCGCTTCGACGATGCGGTGGGCGTCGGGCAAGTCCTGAGGCCACTGCAGGGGCAAGGTGGCAGGCCCCACAGCAGTGGGGGAATCGGCTTGGACGGCGCAGCCGCTGAGAACCGCGCCCAGCCCTATCGCGCCCATCCGGGCCAGGAACCTTCTTCTGTTCACCACTCACCCGACCGTTGCGACGATGGACCCATCGTTCTGAAGACGCGTACCAGAAGCTAACGGTTCCATTGTACAACGGGATCGTCTGCCTGTCAGGGCCGGATGCGGATTGGCGCTTGATGGAATTGGAGCAGTCCGGTAATGTTTCCGCTGTTGTGGCGGTGCGCTGCGCGGACAGACCGGAAGAGGAGGTTAGCGCGTATGTACATCACCGAGTTGATCTGGTGGCTATACCTGTTGCTAGTGCTCGTGCTGGCCGGCTTCCTGCTCTACTTCGGCCACGCCGTGGGAGCCAAGGAGGAGTAGAGGTGGAGAAGAGCGAACGGCTCTGGCTCGGCTTCCTTGTTCTGGTGTTCCTGGTCTTCAACGCCATCACTCTGTCCCCACTGGTCCCCTGGCAGAGCTGGATGGTGTGGAACCAGCCGGCCCTCGACCGGGAGGTGCGGGCCGAGTTCGCCGACTATGTCGTCACCCTGTCCCCCGAGGCCCAGGCCATCCGCGTGGGTGAGTACGTCCAGTTCGTGGCCACCTCGAGCGACGTGACCTACGGGTTCGGCATCTTCCGTCAGGACGGGCGCATGATCCTGCAGATGCAGGTGCTGCCCGGCCACCAGAACCGGATCCTGTGGCGGTTCGACGAGCC
>JAAYAV010000186.1 GCA_012719195.1 Anaerolineae bacterium
ACCCGGTTGCCGTCCATGTCCACCACCTCGATACGGAGGCGGCGCCAGGTGAACTCATCGGCCACGGCGGGGATGCGCCCCCACTGGGCCACCACGAACCCGCCCAGGGTCTGGTAGTCCTCTTCCTCGGGCAGGTCCCCCAGGTCGAACAGGTCCTTGAAGTCGTCCACCGGCATTAGGCCGTCCACTAGCCAGGAGCCGTCCTCGCGCTGCACGGCCATGGGCTCCTCGATCTCGTCCAGCTCCGGGATCTCGCCCACCAGGCCCTCGAGGATGTCGTCCAGGGTGACGAGGCCCTGGAACACGCCGTACTCGTCCACCGCCAGGGCAATGGGGACGCCGGCTTGCTTGAAGAGCTCCAGCACATGGAAGACGTGCATGTTCTCGGGGACGTAGAGCGGCTCGGTGAGCGCCTCTTCCAGGTCCAGCGGGTCGCCGCGCATGCACTGATGGAGGAGGTCCTTGACGTGCACCACGCCGATGATGTTGTCTAGGTTATCGCGCGCGACCGGGAAGCGGGAGTAGGAGCTACTCTCGATCATCCGGCGGAGGTCTTCCGGGTTGTCCTCAACGTTCAGCCAGACAACCTCGGTGCGGGGGCGCATGATGGCATCCACCTCGCGCTCGCCCATGCGAAAGACGCGATCCACCATGTCGCGCTCGACCTCGTCGATCATGCCGGCGATGGCGCCCTGCTCCACCATGACGCGGATCTCTTCCTCGGTCACGGGGGCCTCGGCGTAGTCCTCGACGCCGAAGGCGCGGGTCACCACGTCGGTGGAGCCGCTGAGCAGGTGGACCACCGGCCCTACCAGCCGGGAGAGGATCGTCATGGGCTTGGCGACGATGAGGGCGATGCGATCGGCGTATTGCAGAGCCACCCGCTTCGGCACCAGCTCGCCGATCACCAAGGTGAGGAAGGTGGTTGCCACCACGGCGATCACCAGGCCGATACCGGAGGCGTAGGGGCCGACAATGGGCAGGTTGGCGATGGGCTTGGCCAGCTGCGGGCCGACGGTGGCGCCGCCGTAGGCGCCCGCCAACACCCCGATGAGGGTGATCCCCACCTGGATGGTGGAGAGGAAGGTGTTAGGGTTGGCCGCCAGGTCCAGCACCACATCGGCGCGCCTGTCGCCCTCGTCCGAGAGCTGCTGCATGCGGGCGCGGCGCACCGAGACCACGGCGAGCTCGGCCATGGAGAAGAGGCCGTTGATCAGTACCAGAATCAGTATGACGAGGAACTGGGTCAGTAGGTTTCCTTCCGCTGCCTGAGGCATGAACAACTACTCCGGGCGCGCGGAGACGACGGCAGGAGCCAAAGACGAGCCGACGATGCCTGTGGCGGCAGAGAGGGAGGGAGGCTCTCCCGCTGCGTCAGCGAGAGGGGTACTGATGACGGCGCCCGTACTGGGGTAGGGCCCGTCGTTGCTAGAGTCGGACGAGGCTGAGTCAGGTTCTTGCATATCCATGACAGTATACAGCGTCTAGTCGAGTGTGCCAAAAGCGAGTGCGGTCAGGGGCCGCCGGCAGCGCGGCAGCGCTCTTGACGCCGGTCCGATGCCGCCGCCAACATGAGCGGAACCGGCAGCGAAGGGTCGGCGCACCGATGCGTTGAGCGGCCGCTGCGCCTAAGCGAAGGGGGGAATCGTCGCATGGATGCCGCTACCTGGGTCGAGACGGAACTGGAGCCGCGCGATTGCGCCTCCACCGCCTTCATCTACGATCACATGGACTCGCAGTCGGGCCGTTCGCTGCCGGGCATCTACCAGCCTTTCGATCCGGCACAGCGCGCGCATTGGTACGACGCCGGCTCGACCCTGGACTTCATGCACGCCGCGGGTGTGGCCGGCGCTCGAATGCTGGACCTCGGGCCGGGAGACGGCTGGCCGTCGCTGCCGCTGGCGCCCGCAGCGGCCGAGGTGGTGGGCGTGGATGGCTCGGAGAGGAGGGTAGCAGTCTGCCGGGAGAACGCCCGTCGCCTGGGCATTGCGAACGCGGAGTTTGTGCATGTGCCGCCGGGGGAGCGGCTGCCCTTCCCCAACGCCAGCTTCGACGGCGTAGTGGCGGCCTCGTCGCTGGAGCAGACGCCGGACCCTCGCGCCACGGTGCGGGAACTGGCGCGGGTGCTGCGGCCCGGCGGCCGTCTGCGAATACACTATGAGGCGTTGTCGGCCTATCGGGGCGGGCGCGAGCGGGAGGCGGAGTTGTGGGGGATGACCGGCGGTGCCATGCTGATGCTGTATCAGCGCGACGCTGCCCTGGAGCAGGCGGTCCAGTACGGTCTCGTGCTGGACTTGGAGCCGAGCGCAGCGGGGGAGATCCTGGGCCAGTGGCCGGTGCAGTACGCCCGGCTGGACGAGGAGGCGATGGAGCGCCTGCGGCCGCACGTGACCGAGGCGCGACGCTGCCGCCTCAGCCACCCCAGCGCCCTGAGCCTCTCCCGCTGGCTGCGCGGTTCGGGCTTCCTCGATGTGCGGGCCACCCACGATGGCGGCCGGTTCGCCGGCCGGATGTTCGACCTCACACCCGCCGAGCGCCGTCCGGCTGATCGGGTCGGTGTGGTCGAACTGCTTGAGGCGCCCGTGCGCTGTGCGGTGGAGATGGCGGCGCCGCTGGAGTGCGACCCACCGATCACCGCCATCCGAGGCTGAGCGACAAGGAGAGGAGCGAGGCATGACTGGACTGGGCAAGGCCGTGCGGATGAACCGCCTCCGCAACCGCGAGTCAGGGAGAATACTGACGATAGCGTTGGATCATGCCCCGAGCTACGGAGTGCTAGCGGGGCTGGAGGACATCTCCGCGATGCTGTACGAGGTGGCCGCCGGCCAGCCGGATGCGGTGCTCCTCATGCCGGGCACAGCCGAGCGGTGCTTCGGCCCCTATGCCGGGCGACTCGCGCTCATCGTCAAGTGCTCCACGCTCTCCCCCTATCATCCGGAGCGCGACGTCTGGGTCGCGCAGGTGGACGAGGCGGTACGCTTGGGCGCAGACGCGGTGGCCATGGCCCTCACGGTGGGAAGCCCGGAGCAGCCGGTCCTGCTGGAGGGTCTGGCCGCCCTTGTGCGCCAAGCGCGCTCTGCAGGCATGCCGGTCATAGTGCACGCCTACCCAAATGGCAGCCTCGTCCCCCCGGAGGAGCGCTACACCGCCCCCCGGGTCGCGTATGCCTCTCGCCTGGCCATGGAGCTGGGGGTGGACATAGTCAAGACCTTCTACACCGGCTCAGCGGCGAGCTTCGCGGAAGTGGTGCGGGCAGCGTCTCCGGCGCTGGTGGTGGCGGCGGGAGGCGTGCGCTGCGACACCCCTCTGGATGCACTGACCATGGCTCACAACGTGGTTCAGGCCGGTGGGGCGGGCGTCACTTTCGGCCGCAATGTGTGGCAGTGCGGGAGCACAGCGGCGATGGTGAAGGCCCTTGCTGCCGTCGTGCATCAGGGCGCGGAGCCAGCTCGGTTCGCCAAGGTGCTGGGGGACTGATACTACCGTCGGGGCGCGCACCCAAGGCGCTAGCTTCGCTCAACCGTTAGGTGAGGTAGACCTCGCGGCGGTGCGCGACACGGATGATGGTCAGGATCTTCTCCTCTCGGTTGACTGAGTAGACGATCCGCCAAGCGACGACGCGGAACTCAAAGTAGCCCTGCCAGGCCGCGGCCAGTGGCTCGGGGCGGACAGACTCGAAGTTGTCCACGAGCCATCTTAGCCGACTGATCACTCGATCCCGGACAGGAGGATCGTGGGCGAGTAGGTCGCCACGGGCCCCAGGCGTGACGACCACGCTGAAGGTCACCACTTCACTCCCAACTCGGCAAGCACTTCGCCGATGGGGACGGTCTCGCCGCGCTCGGCTGCGGCCGCCTCCGCCCTCAGAGACTTGGCGAACTCCGTCCGAACTTCGAGATCCAAGTCGGGGTTTTCCAGTGCCTGGAGGACCGTCCGTCGAACTGGGTCCTCGATAACGCGACGCAACTGCTCAACGGTCAGGTCGCTCACTCTTGCTTCCATCGCTCACTCCTCTTCTCACAGCCGCGAGAGGACCGCATCGCCTCCACTCTGACCCCATCATGGCTGCAATCAGGTGATCGCGGGCCCTGGACACCCCCAGTACAGCCCACCGTCAGCACACGGGCGCGACCACTCCCGATGGCCGTTGGCCCAGCTCTAGCGCCGCTCCACCGCCATCACCCGGCCCGCCGCGGCCGAAGCGTAGGCGGCGTCGAGGATCTCCAGCACGCGGAGCACGTCTACCGCCGCCACCGGCACCTCCTGGCCGGCGAGGAAGTCGCGCACGAACTCGAGGCCGTACTGTCCGCCATAGGCGGGGCTGTCGGGCAAGGAGAAGCGGTACTCGCACCGCGGTGATGCCGCCCAGGGCGCGGCGTGCGACTCCAAGGCGACGATGTGCTCGTTTCCTTCCGCGCGGTGGCTGACGACGCCCTCGGTGCCGCGCAGGATGACAGCCTGGTCGTACCCGGGGGCGATGTAGCCGGGCCGGCCACCCGCCAGTAGGTACCCGGCATAGAGCGACGCCATCGCCCCGCCGCTCAGGCGCATCCCCAGGCTGGCGACGTCTTCCACATCAATGGCCTCGCCGCTTATCGTGTCCAGCATCGCGGCGACGGTCTCCACCTCCTGTCCGGTCAGGTAGCGGAGCAGGTCCAGCCAGTGACAGCCCAGCCAAGAGAGGATGCCGCCGCCGGCGATCTCCCGCTGGAACAGCCAGTGCGACGGATCGCGCAGCCGGACCTGCGTCGTGACCATGCGCAGTTCCACCGAGGTGAGCCGCCCCAGCGCTCCGGACCGGACCAGATCGCGGATGGCGAGCATGGCCGGGTGGCGGCGCCAGAGGTAGAAGGCGGTGAAGGGAGTGCCGGCCTGTTGGGCGGACTGGAGCACGGGCAGGAACTCGGCGGCGGAGCGAGCGCAGGGCTTCTCCGCCAGAATCGGAACGCGCTCCGCGGCCACCTGCTGGAGGATCGCGGGGGTTTCGCGGTTGGGCAGGGCCACCACTACAGCGGCGACCTCCGCCGGGTTCAGCATGGCCGCCAGAGAGCCCGCCTCTCGGGCCTTGGGCCAGCGTTCCCGGCAGGCTCGCCTGGCGGCCGGATCTTCGTCCCACACCAGGACTTGCGCGACGTCGTCCAGCGCGTGGAGCGTCTGCAGGTGTGGCTGAGAGTGCGGGTGGGTGAGCCCGATCATGCCCACGGTCAGGTTCATGTTGCCCTCCGGGCTCAGGCGTCGGCGATGGGGAAGCGGATCGGTGTCCCCCCGGCGGCGTTGGACTGGAGCAGGCCCAGGATGATGGACAGGGTCCGCCGGCCGTCCTCGCCGGTGGAGGTACCCACGCTCCCGTTCTCGACCAGTCCGATCAACTCGGCAACGGCGGCGGCCAGGTCGGAGCGGGTGCTGTAGTTGCGCGGCAGCGGCGTGATGGAGTGCCGGTCGCCGGGCTCCAGGCGAGCGATGTCGCTGGAGTCGGCCCCGAGACGGATGCGGCCGTGCTCGGCCCACAGCTCCAGCTCGAAGTGGCGCATGGTGCGCTTGGAGGCGTTGATGAAGGCCCGCACGCCGTTGGCGAAGCAGACCAGCGCGCTGCCCCCCGGGTCCTCGGCGGGGTCATGGCCGCCGTCACCCTGGTAGCGGGGTCCGTAGTCGGCGTGTTCATCGTCCAGCAGCCCGGCGACCGAGATGGGATCAGCGTCGGCGAAGTAGCAGACGGCGTCCACCAGGTGGGTGCCGTTGCGGAAGAGCATAGCGCGGGGTCCGCTCAGGGTGGCGACGATGCGACAGAGCGGGCCGATCTCACCCGACTGCATGATGCGCTTGGCGGTGACGTAGTCCGGATACCAGCGCCGTGTGTGATCCACCTGTAGAGGGATGCCGCGGTCCGCGCAGGCGGCGATCATGCGGTCGGCGTCGGCGATGGTGGTGGCGATGGGCTTCTCACAGAAGATCCCGCGTACACCGGCCTCGGTCGCATCCACCACGATCTGCGCGTGCCGGTGATCGGGGGTAGCCACGCTGAGGAGGTCAATGTGCTCATCGGCGAGCAGCCGGCGGTAGTCGGAGTAGCCGCGCACATCGGGCCAGACGTCTCCCCAACGCCGGCGGAAGTCCTCGATGAGTTCCGGGCGCAGGTCGCACACGGCCACCACCTCGACGCCGTTGTGGGCATAGCCGCCCGCGTGCGAGTGGGGCATGAGTGGACCGAGGGCGGGCGATGGGGCGAGGGCGGACCGTCCGGCGCCGATTCCGGTGAGCCCTACGATGGCGGCGCGGTACTTCGTCATGGGCGGACTCCTCTGCTGGCTGGCCACATTGCTCGGCTCTTCGAGCGGCATTGTAGTGGGGAGCGGCCGGTCACTCCAGCGGCCGCACTGGTGCGAGCGGTGCTTCTCGCGTAGTGTTGCCGAAGGCGGCCGGCGCTCAGTCTCGGCCTGCCACACCCGCCGTAGGGGAGCACTCGCCCATGTCCATGCCCACCACGCTTGCCGAAACCGGAATCAAGCCCCGGCCCGACTTCGCCCAGCTTCGCCGCGTCCTTTGGCGCGATGGCCTGCCGGAGTACACGCCGCTCTACGAGCTCTTCGCCAACATGCCGGTGCAGGAGGCGCTCGTCGGGCACCCTCTGCCGGACCGCGTCTCGACCATCGAGTTCTACCATCGCGCCGGCTACGACTATGTGCCCGTCTGGCCCGGGCTGCCCCTCAAGCAGGGCTCCCTCAAGGACACCCGCCTCGGCTACCCCATCTCGGACTGGGCCACCTTCGAGGCCTACCAGTGGCCGAGCGTGAGCGACATCTCCTACGCCGAGTTCGAGGCGGTGGCGCCGCGGCTGCCCGAGGGCATGGCCATCATCGCCCAGACGGGCGGCATCTTCGAGGTGGCGGAGGGGCTCTGCGGTTACGCCGGACTCTGCCTGCTGCTGAACGATGATCGAGAGCTGGTCCGCACCATCTTCGAGCATATCGGCGAGCTGTACGTAGCCATGTACTCCGGCATGGCCGCCATTCCCGAGGTGGGCGCGGTGGTGATCAGTGACGACCTGGGCTTCAAGACGCAGACGCTGATCTCGCCCGCCGACCTGCGCGAGTTCGTGCTGCCCTGGCACAAGCGCCTGGCGGACATCGCCCACCGGGAGGGCAAGCCGTGCATCCTACACTCCTGCGGCCAACTGGCGGCCATCATGCCCGACATCATTGACTACGTGGGCATTGACGCCAAGCACTCCTACGAGGACTCCATCCTGCCGGTGACCGAGGCAAAGCGGCTCTACGGCAACCGGATCGCCATCCTGGGTGGGTTCGACGTGGACCGGCTCTGCCGCAGCAGCGAGGAGGAGATCCGCGCCTACACCGACCTGCTGCTGGATGAGTGCGGGGCGGGCGGCGGCTACGCCCTGGGTACGGGCAACAGCATCGCCGACTACATCCCGCTGCCCCACTACCTCACCATGCTGCAGCAGTGGCGGCGCCGGCGGGGCTGAGCGAGCTGTCAGACTCGCCTGGAAGTGAAGGACGGGTGTCTGCCCGTTAGCGGCGGCGGGAACGGCGGGAGCGTCGCGACCGCGGCGTCTGCCCGACAGTCTCGGCTCCGGTGTCGGGGTCTATCTCGACACGGTGATTGAGGCGCGCGGTGGCGTAGCCGAAGGCCCCGTAGGCGCCACCCAGCACGGCGAACGCCGCCGCCATGACGGTGGTGAGCCAGAGGCCGGGCACGAACAAGGCCAACACGAAGAGGACAATCGCCGGGACGGTGAAAGCCAGCGGCACCCAGCGGCGCCGCCACAGCGCAGCGGACAGCGCCAGGGCGCCCACGAACACCAGGATGACGCCGCTGAGCTCAAGGAGCTGATAGGTTGAGGTTAGGCTCAGGTAGAGCGGCAGCCAAGTCGTGTCGGCGCTCATCACCGCCGCGACCGCGCCGGAGAACTCGGCCTCCGGGAAGTTGGTGCCCACGCCGAGGCGGGCCAATGACACCAGAGCGCCCAGGACTTCCAGTACGAGCCCGAAGACGAACGCACCCGCACCGAGAAGGGCCGGGCCGGGCTGCCGCCGGTAGAGCCGGATGGCGAGCAGAATCACCACCGGCGCCAGGCTCACCGCGCTCAGCAGCACTCCAATGACGTAGATCCAGTGAAGGACTCGATTGTCGTGTAGGATCTGCGCTGCTTGCACCACGCCGATCCCCGGCGAGGCGAGCCACTGGGGGACGGTGAGCCCGGCAACAATGATAGCCAAGCCGCCGAACAGGGCCAGGTACCGAGTAGCACGTGCCGACATGAGGGGTCCCCCTGAATTCCACTGCTGGAAGTAGGACCCATCATAGGCGCAAACGGCGCTTGCTTCAAGAAGGCCGCGGCCGTGAGGCGGATGGCGGTCCCGGCTAGGGCAGCGCGGCGAACATGTAGGCTTGCAGCAACAACACCAAGAGCAGGACCACACCCAGCGAGATGTAGAGGGTGTTCAGAACGATACCGAGGATGGATACCGCCTTGCTTTGGCTCTGCACCACCCCGGCAACCCCCAGGCCGAACCCCGTGATCGCCAGGATGCCCCCGCCGCACAGACCCAAGGCGCCGAGAAGACGCGGCCCCTCTGGGAAGACCACCAGGAAGGCGACCAGACAGGCGCCCAACAGCGACAGTACCCCGAGGATCAGGCTAGCGGTGCCGAAGCCGGATCGGTAAGGGCGGGTCTCGGTTGGTTCGATCTCGTACACCTTCTGGCCTCCTTGGCTAGGAACGGTGGCGGTCGGTCCGCCTGATGTTCGGCGGGCCGATCCGACCGTGGCGGCACTGTCCCGGGTTCGCAGGGGAGGCCCGCCGTGCCCTCCCTCCGTCGGCGGCCGGCAGAGGGGTCAGGCGGGTGCCCCTTTGCGGTAGGGACGGCCCCCGCGCCGTCCCTACTTCTCCATATTCGTGAGCTCGATGTACGCTGCCCGGGGCGAGCC
>JAAYAV010000187.1 GCA_012719195.1 Anaerolineae bacterium
ACGATGTCCACCTGCTGTTGCGGCGTCCAGGGAACGAACATGCAGGTGACGAGGATGTTGTACAAGGTGTTCTGCATCGTCCCCCGGGCGGTGAGCCTGACCTTGTCCGGCCCCAGGCTCTCCAGCGGCACCGGCTCCACGATGCCGATGGCGCCTGCCCTCCGGATCGACTCACCGGCGGTGGTGTAGCCGGTGTCATGCAGCGCGTGGCAGTGGTCGGCGCCGGTGGGAGACACGGCGTACGAGACGGCCAGCGCCCGCTTGTAGCGCGGCTCGTGCATGGGCAGGTCCTGGTTCTTCACGTGCACCGCGAAGTCCTCTGCCCCTCGGCCGATCCGCTTGGCGGCCAGCGCCGCTCCCTCGGCCAGCAGGCCGCCGATGCCCTCGCGCCGGGCGATCAACTCCATGGCCTGTACCATGGCGTCGCCGTTGCCGAAGCGCAGCTCAAGGCCCCCGGTGTCCTCCGCCGTCAGCAGGCCGCGCTCAAAGGCCTCCATGGCGAAGGCCACCGCCGAGCCGGCCGCGATGGTGTCAATGGAGTAGGCGTTGCACAGCTCGTTGGCTTTGGATATGGCTGCCAGGTCGCTCACCCCACAGTTGGAGCCCACCGCGCCGATGGTCTCGTACTCGGGCCCGCCGTAGTCGGGGTCAACCTTGTAGGGGGCCTCGAGGGCCACCACCTTCTTGCACCGCACCGAACAAGCGTAGCAGGCTTCCATCCGGGCGCGGATGGTCTCGGCCAGTGTCTCGGCGGAGATGTCCTTGGCCTCCGGGAAGCGGGTCCCCTGCCAGTTGCGGATGGGCAGGTTGCCCGATACCTCGCCGCCGGCCAGATCCACGCCGGTGCCGTACTTGTGCATGTTGACGGCCAGTTCGCCTGCGGCTACGCCCCGAGCCATCGTACGGGCCAACTCGCGTACCCGGTCCGGGTCGGCCACCGGGATGTCCTTGGTGCCCCGCACCGCTATGCACTTGACCCTCTTGGAGCCCATCACCGCGCCCAGCCCGCAGCGCCCGGCGGCGTCCTTGAGGTCGTTGATGATGCAGGCGTAGCGGACCAGGTTCTCCGCTCCCGGGCCGATGGCGGCCACGCGAGCGCGCGGCTCGCCCATCTCCTGCCGCACCTGCTCCAGCGTCTCCTTGGTGGTCCGCCCCCAGAGCGCGCCGGCATCTCGCAGCTCAACGACCTCGTCCACGATGGACAGGTAGACGGGGCGCTCCGACTGCCCCTCGAAGATGATGGCATCCCAGCCCGCTCGCTTGAGCTCGGATCCCCAGAAGCCGCCTACCTCCGACAGGCCTACCGCACCCGTTAGCGGCGACTTGGCGCCCACGGCGTTGCGGGCCGACCCGGAAATGGGCACGCCCGAGACAACGCCCGTGGCAAACACGAGGATGTTGTCCGGCCCCAGCGGGTCCGCACCCGCCGGCATCTCGCGCAACAGGGTGTCGAGGATGAAGCTCCAGCCGCCGAAGTAGCGGCGATAGTAGGTGTCGTCCCGCTCCTCCACCTTCACTGCGCCGGTGCTCAGGTTGACGCGTAGGAACTTGCCGCTGTAGCCGTAGGGCATCGTCTGACCTCCCTAGAGACCTCGCAGTGCCCGCACAACTGCCTCAGTGAACGCCCGTGTGGTACCGCTTCCGCCCAAGTCGGGGGTGATGATTTCCCTCGCCGCCGTGGTCTTCTCCAGCGCCTCTATCACCAGGCGGGCCCCTTCGGTCTCACCCAGGTGCTCCAACATCATGGCGCCGGCCCAGATGGACGCGACCGGGTTCGCCATCCCTTTCCCGGCGATGTCCGGGGCGGACCCGTGCACCGGCTCGAACATGGACGGGTAGCGCTTCTCCGGGTTCAGGTTCGCGCTCGCGGGCACACCCAGGCTCCCCTGCAGGGCGCCGCCCAGATCGGTGAGGATGTCGCCGAACAGGTTGCTGCCCACGACCACATCCAGCGTCTGCGGGTGGGTGATGAAGCGGGCAGCCAGCGCGTCCACGTGGTACTTGTCGGACTGGATGTCGGGGTAGTCGGCGGCGACCTTCTCGAAAACCTCGTCCCAGAACACCATGCTATGGTTGATCGCGTTGCTCTTGGTGGCGCTGGAGACCTTGCGCCGACCGTGGCGACGAGCGTACTCGAAGGTGTAGCGAATGATCCGCTCCGTGCCTGCCCGGGTGAAGATGGCTGTCTGCACGACCGCCTCCTCGGGATGCCCTTGATGCACGCGGCCTCCGGCCCCGCTGTACTCGCCCTCGGTGTTCTCGCGCACACAGACGAAGTTGACGTCGTCCGGCCCCTTGTCGCGCAACGGCCCCGGGATCCCTGGCAGCAGCCGGACCGGCCGCAGGTTCACGTACTGGTCGAAGTGCTGCCGTATGGGCAGCAGCAGACCCCAAAGCGACAGGTGGTCCGGCACTCCGGGATAGCCGATAGCGCCCAGGAAGATGGAGTCGAACTGACCCAGAGTGCTCAGGCCACTCTCCGGCATCATGCGCCCGGTGTCCAGGTAGTACTGGCAGCCCCAGTCAAACCGCTGCCATCTCAGCTCGAAGGCGCCGGTAACGTCGGCGGCCACGTCCAGCACGTCCATGGCGGCCGGGATCACCTCGCGGCCGATTCCGTCTCCGGCGATCACGGCGATCTCGTACTTAGCCAACAGCCACCACCTCCTGCAGGTGTGGGGCGATCATCTCATCGTAGTTGCGTTGCAGTCGCTGCGCGGTGACGGCAGCGCCTTCCTTGTCCCGGCCCGACTCATAGAGGAAGGGCCCGGTGTAGCCCGCTCGAACCAGGGCGGCGACCGCCGACGGCCAGTCGATTATCCCCTGGCCGGGAAGCCAGTGCCGTTCATCCACGCCGTCGTTGTCCGACACGTGTATGGTGATGATTCGCCCGGCGAGGCCCAGCACGTTGGTGACCAAGTCCTGGCCCAAATTGGCGTGGTTGAGGTCCAGGCACACGCCCACCACCTCCCGGTCCATCCCGGAGAGAAGGTACTCCAACTCGGAGACGCTATTGCCGGGACAGCTGCGGGGAAGGAACTCGAGCGCAAGCTTGCGCCCGAGGATCTGGCAGCGATCTGCCAGTGCGTGCAGGCTATCCTGAGCCGCCGCCAAGTGCTGCGCCCGGGACCCCTCCGGCACCGGCTCCGCGCCGCCATGAACCACCAGCACCTTCGCTCCCAGCGACGCGCCCAGGTCGACGGCGCGTAGAGAGGCCCCCAGCGCCCGGGACCGCGTCTCGGCATCGGGCGAGGACAGGTCCCATCCGGAACCGAAGGGCACGTGGTAGGACCAACAGCGCAGGCCGGCGGCGTCCAGCAGCGTGGTCCAGTGGCCCGGCTTCACCTGCTCGTCGGCAGGCAGGGAGATCTCACATCGTTTGGCCCCGGCTTCGGCCAGGGCCACGAGTTCCTCTTCGCGCGCATCGGCGGCGAAGCACGCGGTGGAGCAAGCTAAGTCCAGTCCTTCCACAGCCAACAGTGCGCTCCTTAGCCGTCCCGGCTTCACAGGCGCTGCGCCAGTCGCAGCAGCCGGGGCACAAAGATGAGTAGTCCCACGATGACCGAGGAAGCGGCCGCCACCAGAGCGGCGCCCGCGGCTGCATCCTTGGCCACCCGCGCCAGTTCGTGATAGTCGGGCGAGATCAGGTCAACGGCGGCCTCGACCGCTGTGTTGAGCAGCTCCGACACCAGTACGCCGGAGATGCAGAGCACCACCAGGGCCCAGTCCGTCGTCCCCAGCTGGAAGACGAACCCGGCCACGATCACGGCGACTCCGATGGCCGCCTGCAACCGGATGTTGCGCTGGCTCAGGAAGGTCCGGACCACCCCGTTACCGGCGCACCGGAAGCTGTTGATGATGCCGTGGTTGTTCGGCCTAGGCACCGAGCGCCTCGTCGGCCGCTGCTTCCTGGAGAGCGAACATCGCTCGCTCCTCGTCCTCATCGGCATGGTCATAGCCGGCCAGATGCAGCGCCCCATGGGCCACCAGGACGGCCAACTCGCGCTCGAGGGGATGGCCCGCCTCTTGCGCCTGCGATCGCGCCCGCTCCACCGAGACGACGACATCCCCCAGGTAGCCGCCCATCTCTCCGGTCAGGTCCACATCATCGAACTCGAAGGAGAGCACGTCGGTAGGCCCCTCAGTCTCGCGGAACTGCCGGTTGAGGCGCGCCAACGCCTCATCATCCGTCAGCACCACCGTTACCCCCGCGCGCTCCACCTCCAGCCCCGCCCGGCGCAA
>JAAYAV010000188.1 GCA_012719195.1 Anaerolineae bacterium
ATCTGACGCACCGCGCCGGCTCGAGGCTAGTCAAGAGGAGGAGACAGTGTCTCAGCACACCGGTACCATCAGGGATATGGGGTTGCTCGATCTCTCCTCCGCCCAGAGTGCGGAGGACCTGAGCGGGATCACCTCAATCCACGACGTGGGCGCCATCATCATCCCCGAGGACCTGATGAGCGCCCTTATCCGCATCGATATCCATGATGTGGGAAGCGTCGTGCCCATACCGCGCGGTGCAAACGTGAGCCTACACATGGGCCAGACGCGCCTCACCGGCGAGGCGCTGGCGGCGGGGCCGGAAGACACGGTCCTGGTACTAGTGGGGCAGACGCTGATTACCAGCCCCGTGCAGACGGTGGGGTACCAGGCCCTGCACGTCATCGGCCAACTGCTGGCCCCCCGCGGGAGCGAGGGCGTCCTGACCGCCAAGATCGCCAAGCTGACCGGCCAGGCCGTCTATCTCACCGGGATGGAGCACGCGCGCTTCATCATGGGCAAGGAGCGCATTGGGCGAGCGTTCCTCGAACTGCTTACTCATCCCACCCCGCTGGTCGTGGTGGGCAAGCTGACCATCGAGGAGGGCACGCCCGCCGATCTGCTGCGGGAGAAGGTGCCGGAGATCGCCCTCCTGGGAAAGATCCAGGCGCCCGAAGAACTGGTCCCGCTTCTTCAGGTGCTGACGGTGGAGAAGCAGGGAGTCATTGAGGCCCTGTAGAGCATGAACACCCGCCCGGCCGCCGGAGAGCAGAAGGACATCTCGCTCTTTGATGAGGTCTACCGCCTCCACAATCGCCCGGTCTATGCCTACCTGCGCGGGCGCTGCCGGGAGACGGATGCGGCCGCCGACCTGCTGCAGGAGACCTTCCTGCGGGCCTGGCGGCACCTAGACGAGATCCGCCGCATTCCGGGGGAGTCGCGGCTCTACTGGCTGCTGGCGGTGGCACGGAACGTGGTCAACGACCACTACCGGCGGCAGGCGGTGCGCCGCCCGTTTGCCTACCCCCTGCCGGAGACTCTACCCTCGGGCGACCGCGCGCACGACCCGGTGGCCAGCGCCGAGAATGCCTCGACGGCGAGCGAGGTCGAGCAGGCCTTGGCCGCCCTGCCGGAAGACCTACGGGTGGTGGTAAGCCTGCGCTACCTGGGCGATCTCAACAGCGCCGAGATCGCCCAGGCGCTCGATCGGCCCGCCGGGACCGTACGCTACCAGTTGAGCCAGGCCCGGGCCTTGCTCGCCCAGAACATGCGCCTGATGAGCGCCGGTAGCCAGCCCGGCGAGGAGAGGAACCGATGACGGCCGGCAAGGAGAGCCCGATGGGGAGCCTAGAGCTGCCGCTGGAGGTGGAGCAGGCCTTGGATCGTCGCCTGGACCAGTGGGCGGACGACGCCCGCTTGCCGCCCGCCACCTTGGCGCGAATCCGGCGCGCCGTCCTCGCCGACGATAGCGCCTACGAGCCGCTGACCGTCCAATGGTGGAAGCGGGTGTTGCTGGGCGACCGCGACGCGGTCCGCAGCGCGACCGACGTGCGCACCTACCTCGAGCCCGCCTGGGGGCAAGCCTAGGCGCCAATCAACGCAGAGTGAGCCCCGCCAGGATCTGGTCGCACAGCGGCATGAGTCCGTCGAAGCCGCTGGGCGAAGCCCGACACGATACCACGTACACCTGCCCGTCCCGCTCCGCCCACAGGTCCCGCTGTTGGATCAGCGGCTCACCCCAGAAGCG
>JAAYAV010000189.1 GCA_012719195.1 Anaerolineae bacterium
GAACGCAGCGGCTGTTTGGGCGGAGTGGCGACGGCGGGCCTGATGGCCAGCATCAGCAACCGCTACTTCACCAACGACGGACGGCGGATTCTAGGTGGTCCGGCGTTGGAGATCGTGCAGCGGCTGGTGGAGATGGGCGGCGCCGTGGAGGGCTGGATGACGCCCGAGCTGCCGGGGATCACTCTCGACCCGGAGATCCTCAAGATCGTCCTGGGCCGGCTGTTGCGCGAGGCGGGCGTGCGCACCCTTTTCCTGAGCCAGGTGTCGGACGTAGTCCTGAACGGGGATCGCCTCGACGGCGTGATCGTCGAGACGATCGGCGGGCGGCAAGCTATTCGCGCCATGGCGGTGGTGGACGCCACCGAGGGCTGTGTCGTGGCCCATCTGGCCGGAGCCCCCACGTCGGTGGACAAGGGCAACGGTAGCCTGCTCTTCCGGATGGCGGGTGTGAACGTGGACCGCTTCGTGGATTACTACGCCGAGCACCCGGAGGACTACCCGAGCCGGAAGGATCGCGCCATCCCGGCGGAGTGGTTCGTGCGCAACTGGCGCGAGCGGGAGGTGATGTTCTACCCGCACGGCGGCGGCAAGGTCACCGACCTGGTGAACCGGCACGTGCGCGCCGGTGAGTACGAGTCGAAGCGCGGCCGCGCCTATGACCTGGACGCGTTCGGCATGTACGCCAACGGGCGGAACGGGGTGGTGACGGTGAACTCCAACTTCTTCGTCACCGACCTAGACCCGTGGGAGGCGTCGCACCGGGAGGAGGAGGCGCGGGAGATGGCCTTCTACGCTGCCGACTTCCTCAAGAAGCACATCCCCGGCTTCGAGGACGGCGTGCTCGTGGCAATGGCCGAGTACGTGGGCGTGCGGGCGTCGCGCTGGATCGAGGGGGTGGAGACGCTGGACGCCACCGACCAGACGCGGCCGCAGCGCTCGCCGAATGTGGTCGCGGTGACCGTCTGCCAGGGCCGCGCCGATAGCAGCGGCGGCATGGTCATCATGGACAACTGGTACGACATCCCCTACGGCAGTCTGCTGCCGCGGGACGTGCGCGGCCTTATCGTGGGCAGCGGCAAGACGGTGTCCAGCCGACCGCGGGCCGCGGTCCGGGGGATGAGTCGCTGCCTGCCGATCGGACATGCGGCGGGCGTCGCGGCGGCACTGGCGGCGCGGGACGGGGTGTCGCCGCATGACGTGGCCGTGCCCGAGATCCAGCGGCGGCTGGTTGAACAGAACGCCTTCCTGGGCGACGCGGCACGATTGACCGAGTTGGGGATCTAGCGCCTACACCGCTATGGCGGTGCGGGTGTAGCTCGAGATTGGACGGTAGAGGAGAGAGGACATGAAGGAGAACACCGCCAAGAGAAAGATGCTGGCCGGCAAGCCGGCGCTGGGAGCCGCGATCGGTCTGGGGAGCCCCATGGCCGGCGAGCTCTACACCTTCCAGGGCTGGGACTTTGTGCTTATTGACTGCCAGCACGGCAACTGGTCGCTAGATACGGCCTCGGCTGCCATTCGCTCCATCAGCCTGGGCCCGGCCATCCCGATGGCACGCGTGCGCGTGAACGAGTTCTACGCCATCGGCAGCCTGCTGGACCGCGGCGCCATGGGCCTGGTCATACCGATGGTCAACAACGCCGAGTTGGCCCGTAAGGCCGCGTTCGCGGCGCGCTTCCCACCGTACGGCGGCCGCTCGGTGGGAGGCTTCGGCACCGGCTTCCACCAGGCGGCGCCTTACGACAAGTGGATTGATGAGGAGCTGTTCCTTGCCATCCAGATCGAGACAGCCGAGGCGCTGGAGAACGTCGAATCCATTCTCAGCACCGATGGCGTGGACGGCACCTGGATCGGTCCGGCCGACTTGGCCAACTCGCTGGCGCTGGACGTGACCACGGCCTCCGGCCGCCAGAAGCATGAGGACGCCATCATGCGCGTGCTCGACGCCTGTCACAAGACGGGCAAGATACCGGGCATCGCCGGCGGCATCAACGGCGAGCGCTGGCTGGAGAAGGGCTTCCTGTACGTGACCTGCGCTGCCGACAACGCTGCCATCAACCTCACCGGCAAGCAGACGCTCGAGTTCCTGAGCCAGTACCGCTAGACCGGCACCGAGAGGAGCAGAACCAGTGAGCCTGAGCCCGCGCGAGCGCGTCCTGACCGCCGTTGCCCACCGGGAGCCGGACCGGGTGCCCGCCGACGGCTTCTTCCGTCCCGAGGTGTGGGAGCGGCTCTTCCGCCACTTCGGTACCCAAGAGGAGGAGCAGGTGCGACGCCATCTGGGGATGGACATCGTGCGTGCGGGCATCGAGCCCGGCCATGACTTTCGCGCGCGCTCGCATCCCTCGGGGGCGACGGTGTCGGGTTTGGGCTCGGGCTCACTGCAGTGGGCCATCCCGCGAGGGGAAGGCGTCTACGAGGACGAGATCGGATCGTGGAAGTACCTTCCTCCGGGCGGCGACTACTTCTCCTACGTGAAGCATCCGCTGGAAGA
>JAAYAV010000190.1 GCA_012719195.1 Anaerolineae bacterium
CCGTCGGGAAGAAGGTAACGCTGGTGGAGGGGGACTCCGCCAACAGCGCTTCCAGGTCCTGCAGGGTACCGATGGCGTAGCAGTCGTCGTAGGTGAGGCTGACCAGCGAGAGGGTCGGGTCGCCGCGGCGGAACAGCCCGTTGGCGGACTGGGCGCGCGCGGGCGCGGCGGATAGCCCGCAGGCAGCCGCCCCGAGGCCGACGATGCCCCGTAGTATGTCTCTCCGCCCGTAATAGGCGGTTCGCTGCCGCATCGACACGGTCCCCCCCGCCGCGATATCGGCCCGGCAGCGCTTTCGCTTGAGCGCCCGGGCCGCCGGCGGGAGGATTGTACCGGCTCTGGCCCACAGGGCAAGCGCCTGACGGTGGCTTCAAGAGCGGAGCAGCCGTGAAGTGGTGGGCCCTCACCCCCACGTCGCTGCGCTCCGCTCCCCCTCTCCCATGGAATGGGAGAGGGGGTCGGGGGGGTGAGGGCTCTACCCTTCCCCCGCCTCCATCGCCACCAGCCGCGCGAACGCCTCCGGGGGCGGCCCGTGTTCAATGCGCTCCCAGATGGCCCGGGCGCACTCCTCGGCGGTCAAGAGCGAGGTGTCCACCTCCAGGTCGTAGATCCCCGGCCGGTGCACCGCCTCCTGCCACCGTCGCACCGGCTCGGGCACCGAGTCGGCCACACCCTGACGGCTGAGGTAGCCGGTGGCCTGCCGCCGCTCCAAGATGGCCGCCAGTGGGCAATGGACGCCCACCAGCCAGGCGGGCAGGCCCTCCAGCAAGCGGGCGCAGGCGGGCAGGATGCCGAGGGGTTGCGAGTAGTGGTCGTGGTGGGCCATGTCGGCCACCACGTTGATCCCCAGCCGGCTGTGTTCCGCCAGAGACCGGTAGAGCGCCCGGTAGAGCCGGGCCACCAGCGGCTCCAGGTCCGGGCGCTCACCGCCCGGCCGCAGGCCGGTGCCGGGATGGTACTGCTGCGGCAGCATCCTCATGTAGTGGTCCTGGCCGAGGTTGAGCCAGAGGCCGTCGAAGCTGTCTTGGATGGCGGCCACGATGCTGGACTTCCCCGCGCGGGGAGCCCCGTTCAGGACCACGATGCGGCCGAGACCGCGCTCCATGCCTCCTCCTCTAGCTCGCGCCCGGCCAACTGACGTCGTCCAGCGGGTAGAGCGGACGGCGCAAGCGGCGGTACTCGTAGGCGGCGAAGTCGGGCCGGTGCACGCCCGGCGTGTCCAGATCGAATATGCGGGCGGCCAGGTCCTGATAGGTGCTGCGGAAGTGCACCGCCGACTTGAGCGCCACCAGGCGCCGACGGGTGGGCTCGATGCCGACGCTCCGCAGCAGCTCGGCGTCCAGCGGCTGCATCCGTCGTTCGGTGACCACCACCTCCACCCCGCCGACCACGAGCACGGCGGTGCGGCCTAGTTGGGCGGTGACGCCGCGGCCCATGGGCCCCTGCTCCACGAAGGTTCCGTCCGAGATCAGCCGCACGTAGGCCGTCACCGGGACGGGCGCGCCGTGGCGGTCGTCCGTCTTGCCGCCCAACATCAGCGAGACGTTGTTGCCCACCCCCGCCTGCGCCGCCCGCTCCGCCGAGTCGGGATCGACGATGATGGCCACCACGGCGTCCTGCATGTCGGCTTCGATGAGGTGCTGCAGCACCACCGTCCCGTCGCAAGGTCCGCCACCGCCCGGATTGTCCGACCCGTCGGCCAGCACCGTCAGGCCCTCGTGGGTGCGGGCGTACTCGATGGCCTCCGGGACCGGCGTCAGGCGAACGGTGAAGTCGTCGCGCCGCGCCCAGATGGCGGCCGCCATCTCGTCGGCGGTTGCCTCCGCCAGCGCCCGGTCGCTGTCGGCGGTGACGAGGACGCTGACGCCGGCATCGTGGATGTCGGCGAAGGGGAAGCCCATGGCCAGGGTCACGTTGGCGATGCCGGGGCGCGCCTCCAGTTCATGCGCGAAGGCCAGCAGCGACCGCATCGGCTCGATGATGGTGCATTGCTTGGGCGGCATGGTGATGAGCGGCAACTGGCGGTAGGCCATGGCCGGCGAAAGCCGCCCGGCGAGCATATCACCCAGGAGTCTCGCCCCCTCGACGCCGCGCTCATACATGTCGTTGTGGGGGTACTCGTCATAACCGACGATGGTGTCCGCCGGCGTCGCCATCGCCGCCGTCATATTGGCGTGCAGGTCGGTGGTCACCACCAGCGGTGTACGCGGCCCGATCTGTTGGCGCACCGCCGTCAGCAGGTCCCCTTCGACGTCCTCGTGTTCCTCGCTCACCATGGCGCCGTGCAGGTGCAGCAGGATACCGTCGGCGGGGCCGGCCTGGCGCAGGCGGCGCAGCAGCAGGTCGCGCAGGTACTCGTAGGCCTCCTGAAGGACGATGCCGCCCGGCGTGGCGAAAGTCCAGAGCAGCATCTCCAGGTCCAGCCCCTGCTCATTGGCGCCGTCGAGGAAGCCGCCCGCCATGGAGTGCGTGCCGGCGAAGGCCTGGCGGATGGCGGCGTCGCCGCCGAAGCTGGTGCCGTCGCCCGGGTCGGGCTGCGGCGAAGCGTGCCGGAAGTCCGCCAGGGTGGTGGGGACGGCGGAGAAGGTGTTGGTTTCGTGGGCGATGCAGGCACTCAGTACGCGCATGGGGTCTCCTGGATCGGGCTATTGCTGACGGCGGAGGCCCTCACCCCTGCCGCTTTGCGTCATCTCCCCCTCTCCCATACGTGGGAGAGG
>JAAYAV010000191.1 GCA_012719195.1 Anaerolineae bacterium
ACCATCCCCCGCAGGGGTAGATAGGCGTAGAGCACGAGGGGCGCCAGACCGACGGCGAGCAGACGGCGCCAGTCCGAACGGGTGAAGTGGCGACCGAAGGTCCACCAGAGGTAGGCCGTCAGGGGAGGCAGGAGCAGGAAGGCCATGCGGTGGTGCGCCAGGCTGAGGCCGAGGATGAGCGCTGCCGGGTAGACACGACGCACCGCTAGGCGATGCAGCGGCCGGCGCTCGCCTGCCCAGAGGGCCAGCACCAGGACGGCCGTCATCAGGGCGGTGTGGAGGGTGTAGACCTCGGCGATGGTGCTCTGCGACCAGAGGACGGGCATCAGCCCGATGGCGGCGGCGCCGACGACGGCAGGAAGCTGCCGGCAGCGCAGACGGCGCGCCAGCAGATACGCTCCCACCACGGTGGCCGCGCCGAACAGGACCGACAGAAGATTCACCGCCTGAGCGGGCTCGGCCCAGGGTAGCCGTGTAGCCAACCATCCGAGCAGGGTGTAGAGAGGGTAGCCGGTGGGATGGGCGATGCCGAGGGTGTAGGCGACGACCTGAAACTCCAGGCTGTCGTCGAAGACGGTGGCCACTGAGGGCGCCGCGGTGAGGCCGTAGATGAGCAGGAAGGCCAGGCCCAGCAGCAACGCCAGCGTCACGTCTCCGCGTGCGGCTCGCCAGCGGGCAGGGCGCGGGGTGCTGCGCTTGCTTGGCCGTCTACCCTTGCGCACGTTCCTCTCATCGGAGCGAAGTCGGCCACAGTCTAGTGGAGATGAGCCACCCCAACAAGGCTCTGGCCGGCGGCGCGTCGGTCACGTCCCTGCTCGTCTCTCCCGGACAGGATGCGTCGCGCCAATGGGTCCACCCTGACGCCACCGGCAAACGCTGTCACCCTCTACCGCCCCATGATGACCTCGACCGTGTGTTCTCGACCATCGTCGCGCAGCTGCCACTCGTTGCCGGGCACGACTTCGCCGTCAACCATCACCGTACGCACTCCGGCATCCACCCGATCCGGGTTGGTGACGGTGATGTGGTAGATGGCCGTGCCGTGCCGGTAGCTAAGCTTGTAGCCCTCCCAGTGGCCGGGGATGGCGGGCCTGATGGCCAACCGGTC
This sequence comes from Anaerolineae bacterium, assembly GCA_012719195.1. Lineage (GTDB taxonomy): Bacteria > Chloroflexota > Anaerolineae > DRVO01 > DRVO01 > Ch71. The sequence goes on from JAAYAV010000191.1 coordinate 1,109, forward strand.
ATGCCGCCGGCTCAGCCCAAGGATGTACTCCAGCCCCAGACGATGAAGCCAAGCTGCCGACCCGGTGTACCAAGTCCACCCGGCCCGGCCAACATGCGGCGGGACGCTGTAGATGTCGGCCGCCACCACGTAGGGTTCGCCCCGGTAACGCTCCGCCTTCTCGGTGGTGTCCGCGTGGTGGATGGGGTTGAGAAGCTGGTAGAGCGCCTCGGCCTGCGTCCCGTCTCCGCGGCTTGCATAGGCACAGGCCAGCCAGGTGGCAGCATGGGTGTACTGCCCCCCGTTCTCACGGATTCCCGGCGGGTAGCCCTTGATGTAGCCGGGGTCGAGTGGGGTCCGGTCAAACGGCGGCTCAAGCAGCAAGATGAGCCGATCCTCGTCTCGCACCAGGCGTTGCCTCACGGAAGTCAGCGCTTGTCGCACGCGTTCCGGGTCACCGGCGCCGGATAGTGCCGCCCACGACTGCGATATGGAGTCAATCTGGCATTCCAGGCTCTCGCGAGAGCCCATCGGCGCTCCAGCATCGTAGTAGGCTCGCCGGTACCAGTCTCCATCCCAGGCCGACTTCTCCAGGGCTCCCTGCAACTCCTCCGCCTGCGCCTTCCAAACATCGAAGGACTCAATGTCACCCTTCAGCTTGGCGATGGCGGCGAAACGGGTGAGCGTGTCGTACAGGAACCAGCCGAGCCACACGCTCTCGCCCTTGCCCTGGATGCCGACGCGGTTCATGCCGTCGTTCCAGTCGCCCCCGCCCATGAGTGGCAGCCCGTGGGAGCCGCGGGTGGAGGCGCGACGGATGGCGGCTCTACAGTGATCATAGAGGCTTGCGACCTCTTCGGTGGTCTCGAAGTGCCCGTAACGCTCGTCTTCGCCCGGAGCCAGTTCGTCCCCGCGGAGGTAGGGCGCCGCCTCGCTCAGAATCGACTCGTCCCCGGTAGTCTCCACATAGTGGGCGGTCACGAATGGCAGCCACAGTAGGTCATCGGCTATGTGGGTGCGCACACCGCGACCGGAGGGCGGATGCCACCAGTGCAGGACGTCGCCCTCCTCGAACTGGTGAGCGGCGGCGCGCAGGATCTGGTCGCGCGCCAACTCCGGCGCCGTATGTAGCAGTGCCAGCACGTCCTGGAGTTGGTCGCGGAAGCCGAAGGCGCCGCTCGACTGGAAGAACCCGGAGCGTCCCCAGATGCGGCAGGAGAGGCTCTGATACAGCAGCCACCGGTTAAGCATGATGTCCATTGCCGGTTCAGGAGTCTCGACGGTGACGGCGCCGAGAAGGGAGTCCCAGCGCTCCTGGACGGCGTTCCAGGCCGCCGCGACGCTCTCCGGCGTCCGGTAGCGCTGGATGGCCGCCATCGCCGCCTGCCGATCGTCGCCTTGGCCGACCAGGAAGTGGAACTCGGCGGCTTCGCCCGGCGCGAGGTCTATATGGACCTGGATGGCGGCGCAAGGATCAGTTCCCGGCTGTACCGTGCCCGCGAGGCCGATCCGCTGGAGGGCCGCCGGCCGGCGCCGGTCTCC
>JAAYAV010000192.1 GCA_012719195.1 Anaerolineae bacterium
TCCACCGACTGGTGGACCTGCTGATTGAAGCGGTGCCCACACGCGGGGCAGGCAACCGCCATTGGTGTCACTAGACCCATCGAATCTCTCCTAAGATGTCTGCGTCGCCGACAGGGCGCTGAGGGCTTCCTTGAGCCCGCGCACGGCGGCGTCGTTCTGTTCCGGCCGGCCCACACTGATTCGTATGCAGTCGGAGAGGCCGGGCTTGCTGTAGTACCGCACCAGTATGCCCTGGCGCTCGAGATGCCGCTTCAGCTCCAGTGAGGAACTACCGGTGATACGGCAGAGGACGAAGTTGCTCTGGCTCGGGTAGGGATGCACCTGCGGCAGCGCGGCCAAGGACGAGATCAGTCGCTCACGCTCGGCGACGATGCGTGCCACGTTGGCCGTCAGGTAGTCGCGCTCGCCCAACGAGGCCAGCACGGCCTCCTGGGCGGCAACATTGATACTGTAGGGGGGCTTGATCTTCCAGAGGTGTCGCGCCAGCGCCAGCGGATAGACCCCATAGCCGATCCGCAAGCCACCTAGCCCTGCCCACTTGCTGAACGTCCGCAATACGACCAGGTTCCAGTGCTGGGGCACCCAGGAGACGAAGCTCTGCCCGGAGAATTCGGCGTAGGCCTCATCCAGCACTACGAGGACCGGCAGACGAAGCAGCCGCTCCAGGACTCCGGCCGAAATGAGGCTGCCGTCGGGGTTGTTGGGCGAGTTGACGAACAGCAGCTTGGCGCGCTCACCGGCGCTCGCCACAGCCTTTTCCACTGCCTCGGCATCTACCGAAAAGTCATCGCGGCGGGGCACCTCGATGAGCCGACCGGCACAGAGCGAGGTGTTATACGAATACATCCCGAACGTTGGCGGAAGGCTGAGAACCTCATCCCCCGGGAAGACGAACAAGCGCATGGTGAGGTCGATGAGCTCGTCGGAGCCGTTGCCGAAGACGATGTGGTCTCGGCTAAGCCCGAGATAGGGCTCGATCGCTTCGCGGAGTAGTGTCTGTTCCGGGTCGGGGTAGATGTTGTAGCGGCGGCAGTCAGCCAGGGCCCGATAGACTGAGGGCGCCGGCCCATAGGGGTTCTCGTTGGCATCGAGCTTGACGATGGCCTCCGCCGGCAGCCCCAGGCGTCGCGAAAGCACCTCGAAGGGCACGATGGGGGTGTACTCCTCCATCGTGGCGATGTCGGGGCGCAACAGGCGGGCGAGTGGATCCTCAGTCATGACCACGTCACTCACTGGAAGTGCCTTGCCGACGGAGGATGGCATCCCGATGGAAGGTTAGGCCCTCGGCGCCGGCGAGCACAGCGGCCGCCTCTCCCACGCTCTCCGCCGTAGCGCGACCGGCGGCGAACACGCTGGTGATCTTCATGAAGTCCCAGACGTTCACGGGACTGGCGAACCGGGCCGTGCCCCCCGTGGGCATGATGTGCGAGGGCCCGATGGCGTAGTCGCCCAGTGCCTCCGACGACCACTCGCCCAGGAACACCCCGCCGGCGTGGCGGATGGTGGGCAGGAGCGCCCACGGGTCCTGCACCAA
>JAAYAV010000193.1 GCA_012719195.1 Anaerolineae bacterium
CGCCCATACCGACCTGGACCGTTTCCTGGCTCGCCCGCCGGACATCGTCGCGGTCGCCTCACCCGTACCGCTGCATCGCGACCACACCGTGGCCGCCCTGGAGGCGGGCGCTCACGTGCTCCAGGAGGTCTACCTCGCCGACACGGTGGAGAAGTGTCGCGACATCGTGCGCGCCGTGGCCGCCCACCCGCGGCAGAAGTTCATGCTGGCGGAAAACTGCTGCTATTGGGGCCACATCATGGCCTGGCGCCGGATGTTCGCCGAGGGCCGCATCGGCAGCCTGATGTACGCCGAGGCCGAGTACGTGCACGATGTCCGCACCCTCTGGACCAACGCCGCCGGCAAGCCCACCTGGCGTGCCACCATGCCGCCGATACACTACTGCAGCCACAGCCTCGGTCCCCTCCTCATGATCACCGGCGATCGCTGCCTCTCCGTCACCGCCCTGGCCGTGGGGCCCTACCTAAGCCCCGAGTCCGGCCACCTCGACCTGGAAGCGGCTCTGCTTCGCACCGAGTCGGGTGCCGCCATCAAGCTGCTGACCGCCTTCGGGGTGGTCCGCCATCCGGCTTTCCACTACTACTCCATCTACGGCACCAAAGGCTGCCTGGAGACGGCGCGCCCGCCCGCCCCCCTGGCCACCCACGCCTACCTCGAGGAAGTGGAGCACCTACACGGCCTGATGACCATGCCGCTGAACTACGACGTCCCCGGCGCACCCACCGCGGCCGGCGGCCATGGCACCGCCGAGTACCTCATGGTGCGCGACTTTGTGGACGCCATCGTGAACGACGCCCCGCCGCCCATCGGCATCGCCCCGGCTCTGGACATGTGCCTTCCCGGGCTGATGGCCCACGCAAGCGCCCTGGACGGCGGCGCGCCCAAGATGGTACCGGACCTGCTCGCAGAAGCGGAAAAGGAGTGAGGCATGGACGAAGTGAGAGTCGGGGTAATCGGGGCTGGTATCATGGGCCGGCTGCACGCGCGCATCGCCGCGGAGCACCCGCGGGCGCAGCTAGTGGCCGTCTGCGACAGCAACCGCAGCCGCGCCGATGAACTGGCCGGCCAGCACGGCGTACGCGCCCACTACAGCGTCGCCGATCTCTTGGCGCTACCGCTTGACGCCGTGGTGGTGGCCGTGCCCGACTTCGCCCACTATGAGCCCGTGATGGCCGCCCTCGAGGCAGGCAAGCACGTCTTCGTCGAGAAGCCCCTCACCACCGACGTGGCCCAAGGCGAGGAGATAGTCGCCAAGGTCAGGGACAGCGGGCTCACCCTCTCGGTCAACTACAGCAACCGCTGGATCTCCGCCTATGCTCAGACCAAGCAAGCCATTGATGCCGGCCAGGTGGGCGAGATCCTCTGGGCGTACGCGCGCAAGAACGACACCATCAACGTCGCCACCGAGATGCTCACCTGGGCCGCCAAGAGCAGCCCGGCGTGGTTCCTCTCCTCGCACGACATCGACTACGTCCGCTGGTGCATCGGCGCCGAGGCCGTCGAAGTTTACGCCACCGGCCAGCGCAAGGTGCTGGCCCAGATGGGCATCGACACCTATGACGGCATCCAGGCCCTGGTGCATTTCGCCAACGGCGCCGGCGCCGTGTTCGAGTCCGGCTGGGTCTATCCGAACACCTTCCCCACCACCGTCGACTCCATGATCGAGTTGGTCGGCACGGATGGGGTCGTGCACATGGATCGGACCCGGGAGACGCTGGCCATCGCCCACCAGAAAGCCTACACCTACCCCAAGTCAAGCATGACCATGGAAGTCGCCGGGCGGTTGGAGGGGGCGCTGCCGACATCGGTGGGGCAGTTCTACGACGACCTCATCCAGGGCCGGCAGCCACTGGTCTCCGCCAACGACGCTCTCGAGGTGACCCGTATCGTGAGCGCCATCCACCGTTCGCTGGAGAGCGGCGGGCCGGCCAAGATCACCCGCTAGGACGCCGCTCCCAGCCGGTCTCGGCACTGGCGCCCACGACCGAGGAGGGACGCATGTTCCGACACTGGACCGCCGTGCGCATCGTGGTCTTGGCAGCGCTCATGGCACTCACTGCCGTGCTGACCACACTGGTGCGGGTGCCGGTTGCCCCGACCAAGGGCTACATCCACCTGGGCGACGTAGGGGTCTACTTCGCCGCCTTCGCCTTCGGGCCCGTCATCGGCTTTCTGGCCGGGGGCGCCGGCACCGCCATGGCCGACGTCGTCGGCGGCTTCGCCCACTGGGCCCCGCTGACGTTCGTCATCCACGGCACCCAGGCATGGTTGGCCGGCGAACTGGGACACCAAGCGGGGGCACGGCGGCAGGTGCTTGCCTGGGCCGCCGGCTCGGCCGTGATGGTGGGGGGCTACTTCCTGGCCGAAGTGGTACTCTACGGGCTGGGCGCCGCCCTCGTCGAGGTCCTGCCGAACGCCGTTCAGGCGACCGTGGGCGGGCTGGTGGCCCTGCCCCTGACGGCCGCTATTCGCCGCGCCTGGCCACCCATAGACGGCCTCGGCCTTTCCCGCGGCTGGGAGGAACGCTGACCGCTTTGGACCGCATAGTCCTCGTTGAGAACCTCAACTACTCGTACCCTCCCCTGGTCCCGGGCGACCCGGTGGTCGACGCTCTCCAGGGTATCAGCCTCACCGTAAGGCGCGGCGAGACGCTGGCAGTGATGGGCCCCTCGGGCGCAGGGAAGAGCACTCTCTGCCTGGCCCTGTGCGCCGTCGTGCCCCATTCCACCGGCGGCGTGTTCGGCGGCCGCGTGACCATCTGCGGGCAAGACACCCGCACCACCACTCCGGCGCACCTCTCTGCCTGTGTCGGTGTCGTCTTCCAGGACCCCGAAAGCCAGCTCTTCTCCGCCACCGTGGAGGACGAGGTAGCCTTCGGGCTGGAGAGCCAGGGCATGCTCCGGGACGACATGCGCCAGCGCGTCGACTGGGCCCTCGGACTGGTGGGCATGTCCGATCACCGGCTGCGCAGCCCAGTGGTGCTTTCTGGCGGTCAGAAGCAACGTATCGCCATCGCCGCCGCCATCGCCACCCGCCCCGACCTGCTCATCCTCGATGAGCCCACTGCCAGTCTGGATCCGGCCGGGGCGCTGGAGGTGGTGCAGGCGCTCGAGGGCCTCCGCCACGAGACCGACTGCGCCCAGGTCGTCGTCACCCAGGACGCTGAGCTAGCGGCTGCCCTCGCCGACCGCGTGCTGCTCCTGGACGGCGGCCGCGTCACCCACGACCTTCCCGCCCACGAAGCGCTCCGCTCTCCCGGGCTGCTGACCGAGCACGCCCTCTTCCCACCACCGCTGGCTGTTCTCAACGCCTATCTGCAGGCGCGGAGCCTGCCCGTCGACTGGAGGACGGTGGATGAGGCCGTCGCCGGTGTGCGCCGCCTTCTTGGCGCGGAGGGCACTTGCCGCCGCTCATAGCCATCGAGAACCTCCACCACTCCTTCGCCGATGGGTGGGACGCGCTCAACGGCGTCACGCTCCGAATCGACGCGGGCGAGTACACCGCCCTGATCGGGCCCAACGGTTCCGGCAAGACGACCCTGGCGAAGCACCTCAACGGTCTCCTCAAGCCCACCTCCGGACAGGTGCTGGTGAATGGGACAGACACGCGGGAGGCGAGCGTCTCGGCGCTGGCACGCTTGGTCGGGTACTGCTTCCAGAATCCGGATCACCAGATCTTCTGCGCCTCCGTGCGAGAGGAACTGGCCTTCGGACCCACCGCCCTCGACCTCAGTCCGGGTGAGGTGACGGAGCGAGTCGAGGCGGAGTTGGCCGCCTTCGGCCTGGCGGGGCTGCGCGAGCGTCCGCCCGCCGTTCTCCCCCCGGGGCTCCGGCGCCGGGTGGCGCTGGCCTCCGTCCTGACGACACGGCCCCGCCTGCTCATCTTGGATGAGCCTGGTGTGGGGCTGGACGCACGCGAGCAAGCCGACGTCTTCGCCCGCATCGCCGCCTACAACGAGGCCGGCAACGCCGTCCTGCTCATCTCGCACGACATGGGAGCCGTATCTCGGTACTCGCGCCGCTGCCTGCTGATGGCTGCCGGGCAACTCGTGGCCGACGGCCCCCCGAACCGCATCCTCTGTGACGCCGGCGCCCTGGCCGACGCCGGAATGCAGCCCCCCACCATGAGCCGGCTGTCCTTGGCCACAAGCGACCTCGGCCTGCCCCCGCTCATGCTCTCGCCGGAGGAATACGGCCGGGCGCTGCTGCGGCTCCGAGAGGAGCGCTCATGAACGGCGTAGACCTCTTCGTCCCGGGAGACTCTTGGCTGCACCGGGCCGATCCGCGGCTCAAGCTCGGCCTTGCCCTGCTCGGCACCGTCCTGCTCTTCGCCTACAGCAACGTCTGGGTACAGGCGGCTCTGCTGGCGCTCCTAGTGGGAAGCCTCGCCGGGTGCGGCATACCCCGGTCCCGCCTGCTGGAGATCGCCCGGCTCATGCTGCCCATCGCCACCATGATCCCCCTCCTGTGGCCCGTCTTCTACCAGGCCGGGCCCCATTGGTTCACCGTAGTCGGCATCCGGGTAACCGGTTGGGCCGTCGCCCAGGGCTTCGCCACCGCCTTCCGGATCGTCGGGCTCGCCTACCTCTCCGCGGCGGTACTGCTCACCACCGACATGCGCGCCCTGCTGCGGGCCCTGGTTCGCCTCGGGGTCCCCTTCGAGGCCGCCCTAGCGGTCACCATCGGCCTCAGCTACGTACCCCGCATCCGCCGCACCTACGAGCAAGTGACCGAGGCTCAGATGGCCCGCGGGTTCGACTTGGGCGCCGGAGGGTTCCTGTCCCGCGCCCGTGCGCGCGTGCCCATCCTCGTGGCCTCGCTGGTGAGCACCTTCCGCGGAGCCGACATCCTCGCCCGCACGCTCGAATGCCGCGGCTTCGGCCTGACTGACCAACCGCGCTCCGCCCTATACGATATCCAGTGGCGCCGGGCCGACACGGTGCTGGCCACGGTCGCCCTTCTTCTCGTGACAGCGGCCTTGCTGGGGCGCCTCGTGCTCGGCTTCGGCGTCCATCCGCTCCACCTGCTCTAGGAGACGCGCGCGCGGCGCCCGGTGCGTCCAGATGCCTTGCTCCGCCCTAGGCGGGATGCTATCATCGCTCCGTCGTGGAAGAACCGACTGTGCTCTCCCTGGTGAAGGTCCTGGCCCCGTCGCTGACATTGCTGGCTGCTGCCGGTCTGGTGGCCACGATGTCGGCGCGTTCGAGTCTGGGCCCCACCTGGAGCCGAGCCGTCGCCGCCCTGTCCCTCCTGCTGGCGCTCCTGCTGGCCACGCTTCAGGTCGATCAGGCCGCCGGTTTCGCCGGCATTCCACTCGGACCCGTCTCCGTCTCCCTCATCCAGTTGCGCTTCACCCCTCTCACACTTGCCTGGATGCAACTGCTCTTCCTGGGGGCTGCCGCCCTCGTACTCGTCTCGCCGCCGTCAGCCCTACCCCTGACCTTGGCCCTGGTGGGAGCCTCGGCGCCGGCGCTGATGGTGGGCAGTTTCCCTGCCCTCTGTCTCGCTTGGTTCCTGGTTGAGGTCACCCTGGCCGCCGTCGGCCCCAGCCCGGCAACCGGCAACGCCTGGTTCCCCCTCCTCTTCGGCACCGCTGCCGTACTGGCCGCCTTCCATACCAGTGCCTCGGACGAAGCCCTGATCCTGAGCTTGGGTTCGCTCCGGCCGGTCTCCTGGCTGCTACTGGTGACCGGCGTCGCCCTGCGCACCCGGTGGTGGTCTCCCGCCAGCCTCGCTTCCGGTGAGCTACTGCCCGCTGCCCCCTTCTTGGCGGCGGTAGCGACCGGCTTCTTCACACTCAACCACTTGGAGTCGGTCCCCCGCGGCGGTGAGGTGTCGGAGGGGCTGTGGCTGATATTCCTGCTCGTGAGCCTGACCGCCGCCCTGCTGGCCTGGGGTCACCGTCGCTCCGGGCCCACCGCCATCCTGCGCTCGGCAGCCGGGCTGCTGCTACCCCTGATTCTGCTAGGAACGCTTTCCCTTCCTCCGTCGCCCTGGGTCGGGCCGGCTGCCGCTCAGGTTCTGGCCGCACTCGTGGGCCTGACCGTCCTGCAGCGCCTGCTCCGTCCCCCGTGGCTGCCGGCCTGGACCATCACCGCCGCCGGCGTGGTGGTAGGCGTGACGCTACTGCCCTGGCCGGTCTTGCCCTACGGGCGGGCCATCGCCGCCACTCTAGAGGCCCTATCCTCGACCCGACCGGCCGCTGCCGTGGTGCTCGCGCTGGCGGCCGGCCTACCGGCGGCGGCGCTGCTTGCCGCCACCCGCAGCGAGGATCATGGTGAGACCCGCTCACCGGCCGAGGTCTCCACCAGCCTGGCGGCTCTGATCCTGCCGCTACTGGTCGCCTACCTGGCTTGGTCGCTCTCCGCAGCGGCATCGCGGAGTGACGCCGCGCTGCTCTACTCCGGCCCATCGCTGGGAGCGTTGGCCATGGCCGTGCTCGGAGGCTTCGTGGGTCTGGTGCTGGCCGTGGCGGACCGAGCCTCTCTGCTGCTCAGCCTGGACAACGTGCTGCCGACCGGCCTGGACGTCGCCGTTGTTCGCGCCGGCTCTTGGTTGTCCAGTCGCGTCTCGGCTGCCGCGGAAACGGTCTTTCGCTTTCTCGAAGGGGAGACACCACTCACCTGGGCCGTGCTGATCGGCGCGGCGGTGCTGGTGTTGGCGGCGGGACAACTGTGATCATTCCCGACTTCATCGCCCGCCTGACCCTCTCCATCTCCTCTCAGATGGTCGCCATACTGGCCCTGGCAGCGGGCCTGATCCTCGTCCTGGCTCGGTCGGACTCCATGCTCATCCTGGGCCTGCTCGCCGCCTACCTTGCTGCCGCCGTCCTGCTGGCCGGCACCGCCACCTCGGAACTGGCGGTGGTTGCCCTGTTGGTGGGCATCTTCGTGGCTCTCGTGATGCAGCTCACGGCGGCCGATCGCCGCTCCCAGATGCACACCGCCCCCAACGACCCCACCACTGCCGCCGTACGCTTCCTCGTGACCATCCTCATGGTCTGGTTCGCTGCCTCCCTGGGGGTCTTCAGCCGTCCGCCGGATCCCTGGCAGTTGGCCGAGGTGTGGCTGCTGATGGCGTCCGCCGTGGCCCTCCTTACCACCACCGATCCCTTCCGCGTCGGCATTGCGCTCCTGGTCATCACCGCCGCCGCTATGGTCTTCTTCGCCACCGGCACCAGTGAGTCGAGCCTACTCGTGGAAGGGCTCATAGCCAGTGCGGCCTTCGCCATCGCTCTCTCGACGTCGCACCTGGCCCTTGAGCCGGGCGAGGGGAGGCGACCGTGAGCGACACGCCGTCCCTTCTGCTTCTGCTCGTCGCTCCGGCGCTGGCCGGCGGCCTGGTCTACTTCCTGCGTCTTTGGCCCCGCCTTCCTCACCTGACGGCCGCCCTCGCCGCCCTCGGCACCGCCTACTCCATCCACCTGGCGCCCGCCGGCCTGGCCGACGAGCTGTTGGGCCGTCCCCTGGTCCTCGACGGGCCCGCCAAGCAGGTGCTGCTGGTGGCCCTTATGGCCGTCGCGCTGAGCAACGTCGCCTCCCTGGCTCGGCCGGCGGAGACGCTCTTCGCCAGCACGTCTCTGGCCCTGGCCTCTCTAGTCGGCCTGGCGCTGACCACCGACAACCTGACGCTGGCCGGCCTCTTCCTGGTGATCGGAGGAGTGGTGCTCACCGTCTCGCTGGAGAGCAGCCGGGGCGTTACGGCCGGACACCTCCAGTACCTGGCGGCGGTCGCTCTAGGCGGGACACTGCTCGCCTTCGCCGCCGGCATAATGGACGCCGACCCCTACGTGCCTTCGGCCAGCGGAGCCGTAGCCCTGCAGCTCGGCATAGGCCTGCTGCTAGGGCTCTTCCCGGTGGGCCTGTGGAAGGCCACCCTGGGCCGAGATGCCGACTCCTTCTCCAGCGCCCTGGTGGGGTTGGTGCTGGCGCCGGCCGCGGTGGTCCTCCTGTGGCGCTTCACCTGGCGCTATCCCTGGCTCAGCAGTGGCACTCTGCTGTCCGAGCTCTTGCGGGTGTCGGCCCTGGTGACGGTGGGCTACTTCTCGCTCCGGGCCGCCATCACCGCCTCCCCCACCGTCTATGTCGCCAGCGCAACCCAGTCGCAGTTCGCCCTGGTGGTACTGGTGCTCCTGCCCTCGTTGGGCTCGTCGGCGCTGCTCCCGCTCACCTCGGAGTGGCTGCTGGCCCGCGTGGTGCCGGTGCTGCTCCTGGCCGTCTCTGTGCCCCTGCTGTGGACCGCGCCCCGACCGGCCACTAAGGTGCTCTTCGTCTTCAGCGTGCTTTCGCTCATTGGCCTGCCAGGCACACCGCTCTTTTCATCCTATCTCGCCGGGCTGCTGGCTCTGCCCCAGGGAGCGCTGGACGTCGCCCTGCTGATCTTCATGGCCGGGACCGCCGTCGGCGCCCTTCGTCTCGCCCTCATGCCCCCGGCGGTACCGCCGCCCGTGGACCGGCTCGACCCCGGCACGCTGGTAGCCCTACTGCTGGCTCTCATCACCGTCATCGTCGGCCTGAACCCCGCCTTCCTGCGTGGCCTGCTCGCCTAGCTCCTGTTCGCCCGCACGAAGAAGCCGCTCCCCTGGGGGTAGCGGCTCGCCCAATACCTATGCCGACAGATCTGGCGGTCCGGTCCTAGAACATGCCGCCGCCGAAGCCTCCCATCATGTCTCCCGGGCTCTGCATCAGCATCCCCATCCGCATCCTCGCCATAACCGTCAGCGAGGCGTCCTGGCTTATGTTGGAGGCGAACTCAAACTCGTCGATGGCCTTGGCAGTCTCACCCTGCAACTCATAGGCACTCGCCAGCGCGAAGTGCGCCAGGGCAGATCCGTCATCCGCTTCCACCGCATCCATCGCCGTCTCGTAGGCCTTCTCAACCGCCCAGTCCATCCCGCCGACACCGACACGATAGTAGACCAGGGACAGGCTCGCGTAGAAGTCGGCCTCGCTGTCGGCCAGGTCCCGCGCTCGCGCCAGCTGCTGCGCCGCGTCCTCGGCCCGACCCAACTGCTCGTAGACCACCGCCAACTGCAGGCGCGCGCCCAGGTCCTTCGGATTCAGCGCCGCCGCGGCCTCAAACTCAGGCAGCGCCGCCTCGTAGTCCCCTTGCACCAGGTAGCCCTCACCGGCCGACGTTCGCGTCGAGAAGGCCTGCTCCTCCGGGCTCGGCGCCAGGAAGTGGTTGTACGCCAAGAGGCCCAACAACAGAACCGTCGCCAGCACCACACCCCGCAACGACCAGCGACGGAGGCTATCTTGTCGCTGCTCCGCCAAGGAGCGATCCAGGTACCACCACCAGTGCTCCTCGGGCGGGTCTAGCTCCATCCTCGCCCGAGCCAGCGTTGAAGCGCCCGCCTCCCGCACCAACCGGGTCGTTTGGGAGCGGGTGATGTTCTCGAGCGTCTCCAAGCGGGTGCGCTCCGGCTTGAGGTCCACCCCGTACATCGACTCCAGCCGGGGGATCGCCTCCTCAATGTCATCCAGCAGACGGAGGTACTTGAGAACCCCCGCGGGACCTACTCCGCGCAAGCTGGCGACGGCCAGCTCCGCCTCTCGCAGCGCCAGCCGGAGGTCGTCGGCCTGCCGGATGTCACCCGCGTCCGCCGGAGCATCCACGGTCCCAGTCGCCCGCTCCACGGTTCGCTCCATTCGCTAGAGGGACACCGGAAGGCCAGTGCGAGCGCTCTCGATGGCGGCGCAGATGACCCGCGTCACTCGCAGACCGTCCTTGCCGGTCACCATCGGCTCGCGACCGTCGATGAGGCAGCGCACGAAGTGCCGGATGCTTTCGGTGGCAAAGCCCTTCACCTCGCCGTAGATCTCCGGAGAGACCAGAACGTCGGGGTAGGACGCCTCGGTGGCGGTGTACTTCTGCAGCACCCGGTGATGACTGCAATCCATGTAGAGCGCCCCCTCGTCCCCGATCACCTCGCACTTGAGATCGATGATGTTCGGAGTGTTGTTGGGGACGATCCAACAGCTCTCGATGGTCGCCACGGCACCGCCGCGGAACTCAATGGTGGTCTGGTAGAAGTCCGGCGTATCCACACCCTTGGCTCGCAGAACCCGCGATCGAGCCACCGAGTAGACCTTCACCGGGTCGTCGTCGAGCATCCACATCACGGTGTCGATGGAGTGGCTGCCGATGAACCAGAGGACCGAAGACCGAGCGGCCCACTTCAGCATGTCGGTGGGCACCCACATCTGGTCGTTGAGCCGGTAGCTGACCATCTGGGGCGTACCGATCTGCCCCTCGGAGATGGCGCGCTTGGCCTTGTAGAAGGGCGGGTTCCAGCGGTTGTGGAAGTCGACCATCAAGTGCTTGCCCGCCCTCTCGGCGGCCGCGATGATCTGCTCGCACTCCTCCACCGTCTGCGCCATCGGCTTCTCGAGCAGCACGTGCTTACCCGCAGCGAAGGCGTCGGTGGCGATGCCGGTATGGGTGTGGTCCGGTGTGACGACGCTCACGGCATCAATGTCGGCCCGCGCCAGCAGCTCGCGGTAGTCGCCCAAGTAGGCTGCTCCCTCCCGGTCGGCTACCGCCCGACCGCGCACCTCGTCCAGGTCGCTGACGGCCACCAGCCGGGCGCCGGGAAAGGAGCCATAGATGCGAGCGTGCATCTCGCCCCAGGTGCCGACGCCGATCACGCCCAGCCCGACTTCACCCATGCCAACCTCCGCTCTAGTCGTGCGAGACCACCTCTCCCTGCGCCAAGGTGCTCCTCTCGCCGTGCTCCAGGCTCTCAAACGGCGGCCACAGGGAGAACCAGGCCTTGCCGATCAGGGCCGACTCATGCACCGGCCCGAAGTTGCGGGAGTCGTTGCTGTTAGTCCGGTTGTCGCCCATGACCAGGTACTCGCCATTCTGCAGCACCAGTGGGCCGAAATTGCTCACACCATGGTTGACGGCCAGATAAGGCTCGGCCAGTCTTGCACCGTTTATGTACACCTGGCCCGACACAACTGCTATCTCTTCCCCGGGCAAGCCGATCACCCGCTTGATGAGCGCCTTACCGCCCTCCTGGGGCGAGGGAAACACCACAATGTCGCCCCGGCCGGGAGCTCCGAGCCGGTAGGCCAGCTTGTTGACCATGAGATACTGGCCATCGCGGAGCGTCGGCTCCATGCTGTGGCCATCCACACGCGTGTTCTGCAGCGCCGTCCGAACGGCCACGAAGAGAACCAGGGCCAGGAGCAGGGTCTCCAGCATATCCCGAGCGAAACTAGCCACGGAAGATGACGACTCCTCGACGGTCTCCTCTACTCCTCCGTCTCCTCCGCCTCCCGGTCCGAGTCGTCCGCTAGCCGACTCTTCTTCAGCTCCTCGTACACCCGGCCCACACTCGTTCGGAAGGCTCTCTCGGCTCGCTTCCGCCATATCTCGTCAACCTCAAACTCATCCAGTAGGTGCAGCATGCGGGTGGCAGTCTCTGCTCGACTGCGTCCCTCCGCCACTAAGTCCGTCACGCCGGCCCGCAATCGGAGCAGGAAGTCCTCCATACTGTCGACTAGCGCCAGGTCCCCCGCCGGCCCGTGCCCGGGCACAACCACCTTGGGGGCCCAACCTCTGATCACTTGCAGCGCCTGCAGCCACTCGCCCAGGTGGCCGTGGCCCAGGAACGGGGGTATTCCGTTGAAGATGACATCGCCTGCAAAGAGCACGCCCGACTCCTCCAGGAGCACGGCGCTCGAGGCGGGGCTATGACCTCCCAGCCGCTGCAGTCGGATCGTGTTGCCGTTCAGGTAGAAGACCAGGTCCCGATCGAAGGTGATCTGCGGGGGAACCACCTCCATGTCCGCCAGTTCGTCCACGACCTCCGGCGCCGTGTCGCGAAACCCATCCAGGACGCGCTCGCGCATGGTCGGAGTGAAGCGGTCCAGAGGCCGGTAGCCGCGCTCGTTGGCCACGGCGGGCGCATCAAACTGGCTACTGCCCAAGGCGTGGTTGGGGTGGCTGTCGGTCAGGAGCACGTAGAGCAGCGGGTCACCGCCCACTGCGCGCACTCTCTCGCGCCAGTCTCGTGCCTGGGAGGGCACTATAGGGGCGTCAACCAGTACGGCGCCCTCGTCCATCACGACGCAGCCCACATTGGCGCCCAGATAGTCCTCGGCTACATACACGCCGGTAGCGATCTCACGCATACCTGACCTTTGACCTCAGTCGAAGTAGTTGCCGGACGCACCTTACCACCCAAGTAAGGCAGTGCCGGGACCGGGAGGGGGAAGCGGAAGTGGCTGGATGTGCAGGAGCCGGCACCACGCCCACGGTGACCATCGCAGGAGGCCATGCTCCCCGACTCGCCGGCTTCGGCCCCACGAAGTAACCCCACCTGGCCGGCGACGCCGTACCACGGCGGACTGCGCCAGCCTCGGTATTGTACATCCGTGTCGGCCCGCGCGAAAGGGCCCGGTCCGCCGGGTCCGGCGGTACCGGCGCAGATTGAGGGGCCGCGCCCTAGGTAAGGCTCTTGCCGTAGACGCGGTAGGTCTTGTAGACGTGCCCCCCCAGCCGCTTGATGATCCGGTTCATCATCACGTTGTTCTCCAGGATCCAGGACATCTCCGACTGGCGGTATCCCTTGGCAAGCGCAGCCTTGGCTACCTCGACGTAGAAGACGCCGTCGATGCCCCGGTTCCGGTACTCCTCGATGACTCCCATGATCAGCAAGCGGAAGAGCCGTGGTCGGGTCCGCTTGGCCCACAGGAAGCGGGCCCCGTCATAGAGGAAGCGCAGAAAGCCGCCAGGGCGAGGGTACACCCGCAGGAGGGCCTCATTAACGTCCGGCAGCGCCACCGCTATCCCCACCGGACGCCCATCGTGCTCGGCGAACAGAACCATGTCCGGGTCGATGAGATGCTTCAGACCGTGAGCCAGATGCTCGATCTCCGGGTCCGTCATGGGGACGAAGCCCCAGTTCCGGCCCCAAGCAGAGTTGTACACTGCCTTCGCCCGCACCAGCTCATCCTCGAAGCTGCTCATTTGCGCCTTGCGCACCGTGACCACGCCGTCCTGCAGGAGCTTCTCCGCTCCCTGGACGATCTTGTGCGGCAGGTTCTCCGCCTGGGGGCCATAGATGTTGGTGTCGATGAGGTAGGCGTAGAGATCCATGACCTTCTCGAAGCCGTAGTCGGTGATCATGGACTCGTAGTAGCGCGGGTTGTAAGTCATCATCGCCACCGGCGGCGAATCGAAGCCGTCGATCAGTAGGCCGCATTCGTCATTGGTGGACATGTTCATCGGTCCGACCACCGTGTCCATGCCCAACCCCTTGACGTAGTCGGAGGCGGCGTCCAGCAATGCCCGGGCGACGTCCGGATCGTCGTAGACCTCGAAGAGGCCGAAGTGCCCCGTCTTTTCGTTATGGAACGCGTTGTGGTTGTGGTTGACGATCCCCGCCACCGTGCCCACCACCTCGCCCCCCTGGCGCGCGATGAAGAGGCGCACGTCGGAGTGCTCAAAGAAGGGGTTGTGCTTGGGATCCAGGAACCGCTGCCGATCCCAGAACAACGAGGGTACCCAGTAACGGTCTCCCTCATAGACCTTCCAGGGGAAAGCAGCGAACTCGTCGCGCTGACGTCTGCTCTCTACGACTTCAATCTGAGGCGTCGCCATCTTCAGGGCCCCCGGCGAACTTGGCGTGGAGTACATTGCCTGACCAGGATAGGCGCGCATACCGGTCGAGGCAAGTCCCCCGCGACCAAGGCCGCCGTCATCGCGCCCGCACTCAGCTCTGATCAGGCGCCGTCCGGGGCCAGGCCCAGGCGCTGCGCCAGCCCCTCCCAGCGTTGCCGGTGGCTGGGGTGCGTCAACTCGGGGCGGAAGCCCATAAGCCAGTAGAGAAGGATGGCGGAGGAGCGGTGGTCGTCGGTAAGCAGGAACGCCCGCCGGTAACCCCGGAGACGCATGTCCTGCAGGACAGCGGCACACACCAGCCTTCCCAGACCGCGCCGGCGATGGCCCGGGTGCACCGCCACCCAACCCAACTCAGCATCACCGCAGTCGGGATGGACCGTCAGGCAGGCGGTGGCGACCGGCCGGCCGGCGTGGTAGGCCATCTGGATCGCCTCCGCCGGCACCATCGAGCGGCCGCCCGGTCCGATCGCCCGGTGGGCCCGCTCGACGGTCCAGCAGCCGAGATCACCGGTGCTGTTGAGCACCGCGATCCAGTCTTCCATCCCCTCCTCGGCCAGCAGCCGTAGCTCGTAACCGGGGGCAATTGGCGGCGCCCACACCTCTCTCGTCAGTGACAGCTGCATCCGCAACTGCGGGAGCCCCCCACCCTCCATCGCCGTCCCCTCCTCCGGCCAGTCGCCTGGGCCGAGGCGAGGAATGTGCCTACCCCGCGCCCCACCCCAGCCGACATAGGCCGATCGTCCTGTTGACAGAATCGCCGCAAGCCTGCACACTTGAGCCCAGTGTGCGCGCTGGGCGCATGCCGGAGTGGCGCCTTGACGCCCCGTTACCGGGCGGTGCGGCCTCCCTTCCGGCGAACCGTTGTTCCCGGCTCCGCAAAGGAGAATGTGATGACCGTGCGAAGGCTGTCAACTGCTGCTGTTCTCGTCGCGCTCTTGCTCTTCGTGGTGTCGTGCGGCCTATTCGGCGGCGATGACCCGACCGCTACGCCGGTGGCCGAGCGCGCCGAAGCCACCGTCGCCGTCGAACCCTCCGCCACGACCGCTCCGGCTGCCCAAGCTGCCGCCACCACCGCCCCCGAAGCCGAGCCGACTGCTACCACAGCCGCTGCCGAACCCACCGCCGCTGCGGTGGTCGAGGCAGGAGAGGAGACCGAGGAACCCGCTGATCTCCCCTCCCTGGCTGCGCTCGAATCAGTAGATACCTACGAAGCCAGTATGACCCTCCGGATGACCAAGAGCGAGGACGAGACGGTCATCACAGCGATGGATATGACCGTCAAAGTGGACCGTACCAACTCGGCGCAGCACATGAGCATGACCAGTGCCGAGGAAGACCAGGAAGCCATGTCCATCGAAGTGGTGACCATCGGCGAAGACACCTGGATGAGCTTTGGCGACGGTTGGATGCACACCAAGTCGGATGAGGAGTCTGTGGCCGCGGGCGTGGACGACTTCCTGATGGTGGGCGACAACGCCCTCGACTCGATTGAGGACCCCGAGCTCGTCAAGAGGGGCGAGGAAGTGAACGGGATGATGACCGATCACTACCGCTTCACCCAGCCCGAACTCAACGGCATGGAGTTCATGTTCATCGACGAGGCCACCGGTGAAGTCTGGATCAGCCAGGAGGGCGAGTACGTCGTCCGCATGACCATGGAGGGCACCGGTACCATGCCCGGCGAGGAGGAGGGTTCTGAGGTCCCTACCGCCATGACCATGCTCTGGGAGATTCTGAGCGTGAACCAGCCGGTCAGCATTGAGCCTCCCGCCGGCTTCTCGGCTGCTGACGCTCTCCCGGTCATGGAAGGGGCTCTCTCCAGCAGCAACTACTTCTCCACCGCCGACATGGCCATGTACGAAGTGGTGGCCACCGCCGAAGAGGTGATCCAGTGGTACAAGGACACCCTGACGGCTGACGGCTGGAACCTGGATTCCGAAGACGAGATGGAAGGCATGAGCTCGGCCAGCTTCATCAAGGACGACACCACTATCGGAGTCATGGTGCTGCCCTCCGAGACGGAGGACGCAGTCAGCGTGATGGTAACGAAGAGCTAGACTCACGCCGCTACAGCGCTGAACAGCGGGCCGCTCCCTGGGGAGCGGCCCGCTTTGATTGCCGCCCACCGGGACGTTACAATGTTGGCACAGGCAAGCCAGGGGAGGGGTATTGATGTACTACGACGTGGTCATCGTGGGCGGCGGCCCGGCCGCGCTCTCAGCCGCCATCTACGCCGGGCGCTACCAACGGCAACCGCTGGTCATCGCCGGGCAGGCGATAGGGGGCCAACTGCTGCTCACCACCGACGTCGACAACTACCCCGGCTTCCCCGAGGGTGTGCCGGGAGCGCAGTTGGCCATGCAGATGCAGCAGCAGGCCGAGCGTTTCGGCGCCGAGTTCATGCTCGATGTCGTGACTTCAGTAGACTTCAGCGATCAGCCCCTGCGCCTATTCACCGGCGAGGGCGAGGTGGAGGCCGGCTCCGTGATCCTGGCGCCGGGCACGTCGCGCCGCAAGCTGGGCGTCCCCGGCGAGAAGGAGTTCTCCGGCCGGGGCGTTTCCTACTGCGCCACTTGCGACGGCTTCTTCTTCCGGGGCAAGAATGTCGCCGTCATCGGCGGCGGCGACGCGGCCGTGGAGGAATCCATTGTCCTCACCCGCTGGGTGGACCGCGTCACCATCATCCACCGCCGAGACCAGTGGCGCGCCGATCGCGTCCTGCAGGAGCAGGCGAACCTCAACCCCAAGATCATCCCCCTGTGGGACACGGTGGTAGAGGAGGTCCTTGGCGATCAGACCGTGAACCGGCTGAGCTTGCGCCACGTCCAGACCGGCGCCCAAAGCTCGCTGGAGGTCGAGGGTGTGTTCATCATGGTGGGCAGCATCCCCAACACCTCCTTCCTTACCGGGCAGCTCGACATGGATGCGCACGGATACGTGAGCGCGGACGCGATGGGGCGCACCAGTGTCCCCGGCGTTATCGCTGCCGGCGAGGTGATCGCCGGCAGCTGGGCGCAGGTAGTCGTGGCCGCCGGGTCGGGCGCTAATGCCGCCTATGCCGCCGAGCAGTTCCTGGCCGAGTTCGAGGGCCGGCCACAACCCCCACGCGTGCGCTGACCCGTCCGCCTACCGCAGACGAAGAGACCGCCGACTGGCGCCGGCGGTCTCTTGCTTCTGCAGTAATCTAGGGAGCGGTTACCACCCCGACAGGAATTGCCTCCACTCCTGGTTGCGCGCCAGGTAGGGACCGAAAAGGTAGTCCAGACTCGAGGCCGGTTCGGTCGGCTGCCAGCGCATGGCCAAGTTGGCCTCCTCCGGTGTCCGCCCGCCCTTGAGGCGGTTGCATCGGGGACAAGCGGTCACCAGGTTCTCCCACGAGTGTGGTCCTCCCCGGTGCCGCGGGATGATGTGATCGATGGTCGGCTGGGGCACGCGCTCGCCGCAGTAGACGCAGCGGAAGTGATCGCGCCGAAAGATCTCGCGCTTGCTGAGCCGCACCCGGGGCCGCGGCCGGCGCACGATCTGGTTCAGGCGGATCACCGACGGACGCGGATACGCCGTGCGCGCCGTGCGCACCTCACCGCGACCGTTCTCCACCACGGCCGCCTTGCCGAGCACCAGTAGCTTGAGCGCTCTCCAGGTGCTACACACGTTCAGCGGCTCGAAGTTCGCATTCAGGACTAGGACCGGCTCACCGAATAGTGTGCTCTTCTTGACCTCCCCCCTGCCTGATCTCGTGACCACGCCGCCTATGCTAGCACCACCTCAACGGCCGGGCCAGCGGGCTAAGCGTGCTCCACTCCGACCTCGGCCACCAGCTTCTTGAGATTGGTGACGCAGGCCTTTACCTTATCCGGCGGTCCCGGCTCGCCCGCCTTGAAGTGCGGCTCAAGCGACACGCCTCCTTGGTAGCCGTCCGCCTTCATCGCCGCGAACATACCGGGGAAGTCTACCAGCCCCTCGCCCAGAGTGGTGCCGTGACGAGCGTCGTCCGGCTCCACGATCACGTCCTTGACGTGCACGTGGAAGATGCGGTCCTTCACCAGGCTGTACCCGGCCGGATAGGCCTCGATGTCCGCCCACTGCGCGTTGCCTCCGTCCCACATTACCCCGAGGACGGGCGAGTCCACCGCCCACACCAGGTCGCGCACTTCCTGGGGTGTGCCGCCGTTGCAGGAGTTCTCGTTCTCCATCGCCAGGATGAGCCCGTACTGCTCGGCGAGCCGGCACGATTCCTTGAGCCGCTCCACCACCTCGTCGAACACGGCGCTGGGGTCGTCCTCGCGCCAGAAGGAGAAGCAGCGCGTGATCTTGGTGCCGAACAGCTTGCTCAGGTCGCCGAGGCGCTTGAGTATCTGCAGGTGCTCCGGATAGGTGCTCGCCTGAGAGAAGAACGCGTCGCCCGCCGGACCGGCCTTGGGCTCGTGCAGGTAGCACTTGAGGAACGGAGACGCGAAGGCCACTACTTCCAGCCCGCGCTCGTCCAGCAGCCGCTTCACCCGCGCTATCGCTGCATCATCGAGGTCGGCCAGGTTGGTCCTGTCCACCGTCCGTAGTTCCACGTACTTGAGGCCCCACTCCTTGATGCGGTCCAGAGCCTCCTCGAAATCGTGGCTCACCTCATCGGTGATGATGGCTAGCTTCCACATATACAACCCCCTGCAATTGTAGACTGATACCCTACCCTACCGGTTCCAGAGCGTGTTCGCCAAAGCGCGCCCGCCGGCGAACAGGACGTCCTCCACGGTGGGGTCCAGGCCCTGCACGCCGAAGTACACGAACGAGGTCGGCTCGTAGCCGCCCTCCTCGAAGGCCGCCCGGGTGGGAAGGTAACCCACCTCGGCCCCGACGTTGCTCAGCACCGTCGAGTAGCGGAAGGGAACCTCCTCGCGCAGCCGGAGGCTGTACTCTGCGAAGACCTCCCCCGGCATCCCCAAGAAAGCCACCGGACCGATCCGCACGCCGGTCAGCGTCACCGCCTGTCGCTCCTGCTGGCAGGCCTCCCGGCGGCAGCGCTCCGCCGCGAGGGCGTAATCCCGCTGCACGCGAGCGCTGCGTTTGCTTGGCTCCTCTCCCCGCGCCGCCAGAGTTGCCTCGGCCTCGGCGAGAGTCGCCGCTACCTCGGCCTGCGGGGCCAGCGGCGCCAACGGCAGCGCCACCGGCTGTTGCGCCGTCGCCAGCGGCAAACCCGCCTCCGGAGCGGCCTCGGACAGCGCCCGCCGGCAGTCGGCCCGGAAGGCATCGGCGATCTGCCCCGTGCGCGCCCAGGTGGAGTCCCGGCCACGCGGGCTGACGTTGCCGATGGGGCCGTTGAGGAACATGCAGGTGCAGCCGAGGTCGCGCTCCAGCGCCGCCATGGCCAAACCGGCCCACTCCGCCGAGATCAGGGGGCTGGCTCCGAGCGACGTCAGGTGGCACCCGTAGGACACGATCACACCCAGGGTGCGCTCAGACTCCGCCTCCAGAAACCTCAACACCAAGAGCTGATCGTCGTACGGCCCCTCGGGGTTCTCCCCCAGGCTGATGGCCCCGTCCGTAGCGGCGCGCCGGTTGACGCCCGTGGCGCTCTGTACCGAACCCACCAATAGGCTGGCCGGCCGCAGTTCCTGCAGCGCCGCCCGGCCCGCCTCCGTCATGCGGGTCGCCAGATAGTCGAAGTAGCCCTCGTCCACCGCCGGGATGCCGCGCAGGGGCACAACGCTCGGCCCCGAGTGGGTGTGGGTGCAGGCAACAACCGTGTCTTCGGCAGCCACGCCACAAGCCTTCGCCACCTGCTCGGCAATCCGGGCCGTCCGCTCTTCCGTCAAGCCCAGCAGGTCCAGGCTGTAGAGCAGCACTGGCCCACCGTCTCCCTGCAGTGCCGCCACCTTGGCATAGAGGGAGTCGTGGATCCCCATCGCCTCGAAGCGCGGGCGTCCCAAGTACCCGCCCAGGGGCGTACCGATGGCCGGGGTGATGTCGGCCGCCGCCATACCTATCCGAAGCTCCGCCATTACCACCTCCGTAGGTCAGATGGGCATTATAGCCGGGCGCTCGGCGGACCATCAACCGGCGTGCGCGGCTGTCGAATGAGAGGCGTTTGGAATGTAAGCGTGATTGCTGTAGACTAAGCTTCGATCAGATCGGCACGACGCGGTACCTAGCAGATCGAGGAGGACACCAGTATGGCTAGCAAGCTCTCTCGTCGTCGGTTCGTCTACGTCAGCGGCATCGCCATGGCGGCCACTGCTGCCACCGCCTGCGGCGGCGGCACCACTCCGGCCGAGCCGACTGCCGCGCCGGCCG
>JAAYAV010000194.1 GCA_012719195.1 Anaerolineae bacterium
CTCGACCAGGTGGGTGGCCGGTAAGGCAGCCAATGAGCGCAGACGACCGAGCCATGCTCTCGGGCAGAGATGGCGGCGCCTCTCGAGGCTCCGCCGGGAGGGTAGACGGGTGAAAGCACTGATCCTCAGCGGCGGTCGCGGCACGCGTCTCCGGCCGATCACCTACACCAGCGCCAAGCAACTGGTGCCCGTCGGCAACCGACCGGTGCTTTTCCGCGTCATCGATGCCATCGTTGACGCCGGTATCACCGAGGTCGGTGTCGTAGTGGGCGACACCGCCAGCGAGATCATGGCCGCCGTAGGAGACGGCTCTCGTTGGGGCGTGGACGTCACCTACATCCGTCAGGATCAACCCCTGGGGCTGGCCCACGCCGTCAAGGTGGCCGCCGACTTCCTGCGCGACGACCGCTTCGTCATGTTCCTGGGCGACAACGTGATCCAGGGGGGCATCCGCGACCTCATACAGGACTTCTCCGCCAGCGACTGGAACGCTCAGATTGTCCTTAAGCGCGTGCCGGATCCACGCCAGTTCGGGGTAGCGGTGCTGGAGAACGGGCGGATCGCCAAGCTGGTGGAGAAGCCGGCCGAGTATGTCAGCGACCTTGCCCTCATCGGCATCTACATGTTCGACCGCAACATCCTGGACTCGGTTAACAACATCAAGCCGTCCTGGCGTAACGAGCTGGAGATAACCGACGCCATCCAGGACTTGGTCGACCGCGGTCTAGCCGTCTTTCCCCACGTCCACGAAGGGTGGTGGATCGACAC
Organism: Anaerolineae bacterium; assembly: GCA_012719195.1. GTDB lineage: Bacteria > Chloroflexota > Anaerolineae > DRVO01 > DRVO01 > Ch71. The sequence goes on from JAAYAV010000194.1 coordinate 769, forward strand.
CGGCAAGATGGAAGACCTGCTTGATGCCAACCGCCTCATCCTCGACGATCTCGCACCGGCTGTTCTGGGTACCGTAGACGGCGAGTCGCAGGTGATCGGCAAGGTGGTGATCGAGCAAGGCGCCGAGGTCACCAACAGCGTTATCCGCGGCCCGGCCATCATCGGCGAGCATACCAAGGTCATAGACTCCTACATCGGCCCCTTCACCAGTGTCTACCACCACTGCGAGATTCGGCGTAGCGAGGTGGAGCACAGCATCATCATGGAAGGATCGCGCATAGACAGCGTGGATCAGCGCATAGAAGACAGCGTCATCGGGCGCAACGTCGAGATCGCTCGCTCCCCGCTCAAGCCCAAGGCCTACAAGGTCCACCTGGGTGACAACAGCCGCGTAGGACTGATCGGCCAGTGAGTAGCGAGTCGACCGACAGGATCTTCCGGATCGAGGTGGACCTGCGTTCGGACCTGGACGACTGGCGTGGCGAGGCCGTCATCGCCGACGCGGCGGCGCTCGGAATGGGCAGCATCGAGCGGGTGCAGGTAGGCGACCTCCACTTCTTGGCCGGCAGCCTGGACGAAGCCACCGCCGACTTGATCGCCCGCGAACTACTGAGTGATCCCGTCGTCACCTCGTACACCGTGACTGAACTGGACGAGCCCCCTCCGCTTGCCCACGACCAGGATGACTGGCAGGTGGAGGTGTGCCTGCTCCCCGGCGTCACCGACCCCGAAGCCGACAGCGTCCTGGCTGCCGCCGAGCGGATCGGCGCCGCGGGACTGCGAGCAGCGGCATCAGCCAATCGCTACCGCATCTGCGGCGACCTGTCCGAAGCGGCTGTGCACCAGATCGTGCAGCGGCTTCTCTGCAACACCGTCATCCAGCGCTACACGATCGGCCCCATTCTCCCCGATCTCTCCATGGCGACCCGCGCCGCCGGGTCCCGCGTCGACACAGTGAGCCTCGAGGGGCTCAGCGACGAGGACCTGCTGCGGACGAGCCGCGAGCGCGTGCTCTCCCTCAGCCTGGAAGAAATGTACGCGGTACGCGACTACTTCCGCCGCGAGGGCCGCGATCCCACCGATGTGGAACTGGAGACCATCGCCCAGACCTGGTCCGAACACTGCGTTCACAAGACCTTTCGGGCCACCATTGACTACGAGGAGCGCACTGCCCAGGGTTCCTCGTCGGAGCGCATCCACAGCCTCCTCCGGACCTACCTGGCCGCCGCCACTCGTGAGGTAGCCAAGCCATGGGTCCGTTCCGCCTTCGTGGACGACGCCGGTATCATCGACTTCGATGACGACACCGAGGTCTCGTTCAAGGTAGAGACACACAACCATCCCTCGGCGCTGGAACCCTTCGGTGGAGCGAACACCGGCGTCGGCGGCGTTGTGCGTGACGTGATCGGCGTGTCGGCGCGGCCCATAGCCAATACCGACATCCTCTGCTTCGGCTACCAGGACCGCTCCTTCGACGACCTGCCCGAGGGCGTGCTTCATCCGCGCCGCATTTTCGGCGGGGTGGTGGCGGGCATCGAGGACTACGGCAACAAGATGGGCATTCCCACCGTCAACGGCGCCATCCTCTTCGACGACGGCTACCTGGCCAACCCGCTGGTGTACTGCGGTTGTGTGGGCATCGCTCCCAAGGGGCTGCATCCGTCGGGGGCCCGCACAGGAGACGCCGTTGTCATGATGGGCGGGCGCATCGGCCGCGATGGTCTCCACGGGGCCACCTTCTCCTCGGTGGAGCTGGCCCACGATACCGGCGCGACCGTCGGCTCGGTGGTCCAGATCGGCAACCCGATCACCGAGAAGAAGATGCTCGAAGCCATCATGGAGGCGCGCGACCGAAAGCTCTACACCGGCATCACCGACTGCGGAGCGGGCGGTCTTTCGTCGTCGGTGGGCGAGATGGGAGAGACCACCGGCGTCAGCGTCGAGCTGGCGCAGGCTCCCCTTAAGTACCCGGGACTGGAGCCGTGGGAGATCTGGCTCTCGGAGGCGCAGGAGCGCATGGTGCTTGCCGTGCCACCCGAGAACCTCGCCGACCTGCAGGGCATCTGTGATCGGCTGGACGTAGAGATGACGGTTATCGGCCATTTCACCGATGACCGCCGCCTGCGGGTTCACTATCAGGGCCGGGTAGTCGCGGACCTGAGCATGGAGTTCCTTCACGACGGGATCCCCACCCGGAATCTGACCGCTGTATGGCAAGAACCGGTGACGCGGCAGAAGCCTCCGGAGCAGCCCGCCGGGGGGCTTTCGGGCATCCTGCTCCAGCTGTTGTCGGCGCCGAACATCGCCTCCAAGGAAGCGGTCATCCGCCGGTACGACCACGAAGTGCAAGCGGCCACGGTCATCAAGCCGCTGGCCGGTCCGCAGGACGGCCCCGCCGACGCCGCCGTTCTCCGCAGCACCTACGCCACCGACCGCTGGAAGGGTATCGCCCTCGGCTGCGGCATCAACCCCCGCTACGGCGATCTCGATCCCCAGGCCATGGCCGCCTCGGCCATCGATGAGGCCGTCCGCAACGTCGTCTGTGCCGGCGCCGATCCGGACCGCACCGCCATCTTGGACAACTTCTGCTGGGGCAACCCCAATCTGCCGGACCGCCTCGGATCGCTCGTGCGAGCGGCCAAGGGGTGCTACCAGGCGGCCAAGGCGTTCGGTACGCCCTTCATCTCCGGCAAAGATAGCCTGAACAACGAGTACACAGACGGCACGACCGGCCGCCGGATCTCCATTCCGCCCACCCTGCTGATCTCCTCAATCGGCATCGTGCCCGACGTCCGCCAGGCGGTCACCATGGACCTCAAGGCCGCCGGCAACCGGCTCTACCTCATCGGCCGCACCCGTAACGAACTGGGCGGCTCCCACTACAGCCTCGTGCTGGGCGAGGAGTGGGGCATTGCCCCGCAGCCGGCCGAGGACGGGCTCGAGATCGCGCGAGCACTGCACCGCGCCATCACCCAGGGTCTGGTCTGCTCCTGCCACGACTGCAGCGAGGGTGGTATGGCCGTGGCTGCCGCCGAGATGTGCCTGGCGGGCGGTCTCGGACTGGATCTCGACCTGCGTGCCCTACCGCTGGACGAGGATGTCCGCCGGACCGATCTCGCTCTCTTCTCGGAAAGCAACTCGCGCTACCTGGTCGAAGTGGCCCCGGAAGACGCCGCCCGCTTCGAAGAGGCCCTCGCCAACCTGCCCTGCGCCAGACTCGGAACGGTGACCACCGACCCGAGCCTCCGCCTTGTCGGACTGGAGGGAGAGACCGCCCTGTCGCTCACCGCAGAAGCACTTCACCGCGCTTGGTCGGATCAGTCATATGTCAGACCCTAGGCTCGTCATCGAATCCACCGTCAGGCGCGCGCTGGAGGAGGACATCGGCTCCGGCGACTATACCAGCATCTGGACGCTACCCGCGGACAGCCGCTCGGAGGCCGTCTTTCTGGCCAAGGAGGACGGTGTGATCGCCGGCCTTAGCGCGGCCGAGACGGTATTTCGCCTCGTGGACGATCGCTGTCGCTGTTGTTTCGGGGTGAACGAGGGAGAAGCGGTTGCCGCCGGTCAGGTGTTTGGCACCGCCGAGGGGCCGAGCCGCGCGCTCCTCTCGGCCGAGCGCACCGCCCTCAACTTCATGCAGCGCGCCAGCGGGATTGCCACCGTCACCCGCCGGTACGTGGACGCCGTCCGCGGCACGAAGGCGGTGATCCTCGATACGCGCAAGACGGTGCCCGGGCTCCGATACCTGGACAAGCTCGCGGTGGCGGCCGGTGGCGGCGGCAACCATCGATTCGGCCTTTACGATATGGTCCTGATCAAGGACAATCACATCGCCGCTGCCGGCGGGGTTACGGCCGCCATCACCGCCGTCGCCAGGCAGAACCGGCAAGGCTTGCCCGTCGAGGTCGAGGTGGCCGATCTCGACCAACTGCGCGAGGCGCTGTCCCTGCCGGTGGACCGCATCCTTCTGGACAACATGTCCCTCGAGGACATGGCGGAAGCGGTGCGCATCGCAGCTGGGCGCGCACCTCTGGAGGCGTCCGGAGGGGTAAACCTGCTGACCGTGGCCGACATCGCGCGCACCGGAGTGGACTTCATCTCCGTCGGCGCCCTCACCCACTCCGTCAAGGCGTTGGACATCAGCCTAGATGTTGTGGAAGTGGGCGCCCATACCTCAAGATAGAGGCCGCCGAGGCCGTTGAGGCCCATCCCACGCGGTCGTGGGTAGCAGGGGCGCGGGGCAGCGTCCCGCCCGGACATCCGCCGGGCTATGGCTCCATAAGGGATAAGAGCATATGTCAGTGCAGAAGGTGCGCCCGTTAGGGACGTTGCGCGAATACCGTGCGCTCGGCGTGGATGAGCTACGCCGCCGCTGTTGGGCTGCCCGCGAGGAACTGGGTACCGCAGCGACTGTGATGGCGCATCACTACCAGGCCGATGAGATCATGGATTTCGCCGAGCATCGCGGCGACTCGCTTGAGTTGTCGCGCGTAGCCGCACAAGCGGAAGCGCGCTACATCGTGTTCTGCGGTGTCGACTTCATGGCTGAGAGCGCCGCCATCCTGAGTAGCCCGGATCAGACGGTCATAATGCCCGCCGGCGAGGCCCCCTGTCCCATGGCAGCCATGGCCGACCTGGGTGGCCTCGAGCTGGCTTGGCGCCGCCTCCACGATCTCTGGGGACCGGACTCGGTGGTCCCGCTGGTGTATCAGAACTCCAGCGCGGAAGTGAAAGCCTTTTGTGGGCGAAATGGCGGCGCCGTCTGCACCTCGTCGAACGCCGAATCCGCCGTCCGCTGGGCGATGCAGGACGGCAAGCGGGTGCTCTTCGCCCCCGATCGCTACCTGGCCACCAACTCCGCCTACGCCCTCGGGTATGCTCCCGATCAGGTAGCCTTGTGGAACCGCGTCGACGACGTTCTCGAGACTGAGGATGCCGACCGCGTGGTCCTGGTGGCCTGGGATGGTTACTGCAGCGTCCACCGGCGCTTCACCGTCGACGACGTTGCTCGCATCCGAGAGGAGTACCCGGAAGCGCAGCTAGTTGTGCATCCGGAGTGCACGCCGGAGGTGGTCGCGGCGTCCGATGCCGTCGGTTCCACTTCCTACATCGTCCGCTACGTGGCCGACGCCGAGCCCGGTTCGGTCACGGCCGTGGGAAC
>JAAYAV010000195.1 GCA_012719195.1 Anaerolineae bacterium
ATGCTATTGCCCAGGGGGCGGCCGTCCCCGTCCACCGGACAGGCAGCCTCGCCCTGCACCGAGGTAGCGACTGCGCGCACGGGATCGGCATCCCCCGCCTTAGCCACCGCCTCGATGATGGCGGCTTCCACCTTCTCCCACACGGACGCCGGGTCTAGCTCCGACCACCCCGGCCGAGGGTGGACCAGGGGGTACTCGCGGTACGCGGACCCCAGTAACTCCAACTCCTCGCTGAAGACGATGGCCTTGCAGCCGGTCGTACCGATATCCAGCCCAAGCAGACTCATCTGGCACTCTCCCGTCCCGCTAGATCCGAAGGCCGCCCTCGGGTATGTAGCGACGGAGGAAGGCCGCCGATGCCTCCAGTTCCCGAAGGAGCGGAGCCTCGTGTTTGGTGCTTCCCGGAATGATCTCGGCCACCAGAATCTGCTTCCGCACGGGGGGCAGCGCGGCGGCCAGTGGGCTCTCGCTCGCCCGCGCGAACCCGTCGCTGATCGCCTGGAGCACCTCGTCCATGCGGATGTGCCCGCGTTGGTTGTACTCCTCCGTGAAAGGCCAGTGGTGGCTTCCATCGGGGGTGGTCTGCTGTAGGTGCACCACCTCGCAGAACGGGGCCAACTCGCGCAACCAGGCGCGGTAGTCCAGGTCCTCGCCGGTCAACCCATAGTGCATGCCCGCCTGGTGACCCACGTCCACGGTGAGGTAGATCGGAACACCCCTACGGCCACGGTTGGCGGCCTCCAAGAAGCGCTTGGCGCCGGCGATGGTCCACGGGCGCTCGGATGGTATGTACATCTGCTCGTTGTAGATGGCGGTGATGCCGAGAGGCTTCGCTTCCTCCGCCAGGGAGCGGAACTGCTCGATGGTGCGGCGTTCCACGGCGTCGGAGCCGGCGTCGTCCTCCAGTTCCTCCACCGAGATAGCGTCCCAGTGACCGCCGATCCGCTCTGCGCCCATGGCCCGGGCTAGTGCCATAGTCTCGCGGATCCACTGCGCCATGCGTTCCCGCACGGCCGGATGCCGGTGGGACAGGCCATGGAAACGGTGCGTGGCGACACCGGTGTAGATGTCCCAGATGCAGACACCGTGGCGCTTCGCTGCCTCGGCCACAGCGGCCGCGGTCTCCTGCTGATAGACGCTGTCGCCAGAGAAGAACGGATCGAGTACATCGGAGCAGAACTCGTGATAGGGGTAGCCCAGCTCCGCGGTCACGCGCATCCAGTTCTCCGGTTCCTCCCACCTGCGGGTCAGGAAGGCACCGTTGATCCCGATGTCGAGTATGACTCCATGTGCCATGCAGTACTCCTCAGTCGCTCATTGCTGCGAGTGGGTGGCCGCAGCACGGTCGATCAACTCGCGGCGATAACGTTCATCCGGTCGGCCGCCGATGCGGGCGATCTGCTCGTCGGAGAAGAAGTTCGGCCCGCCAAGCGCGTACGTGCCCCACAGGACGTCGAAGGCCTTGCAGGTCATGGCCGTGGTGGCGAGGACTTCCTGGGGGGACTCGCCGAGGACGATCAGGCCGTGATTCTGGATGAGGATCACGCGCGGGGAAGCACCCTGCCGCTCGGCGTACCGGCGTAGGGCCGCCCGGAACTCGTGCGCCAAGGTCAGGCCCGGGTCGCAGTAGGGCATGTAGAGCGAGGCGGGCCCACAGCTGACGATCTCATCGGGGAAAAGGCGGCCGGATACGGCCTCCTCGGCCCTACGGCTGCAGAGCACGCGGTTCACGGTGACGGGATGGGTGTGACCCACGTAGCGGGCGCCCGCGTCGTGGAGCGCTATGGCGTGCAGATAGGTTTCCACACTCGGTCGAGGGTCCTCCGGGTCCACCTTGGCGTCCTGCAGCCCCTGAGCGGCCGCGTCATCGGTCGGGGGCATGTCGAGAGCCCGGAACAGCGGATCGAAGGCCACGCGGACAAACCCCTCCGGACCGATGCGGTTCAGAGAGGCGCCACTCGCCTTCACCCAGAAGCTGGATTCGTCCTCCAGTGCGGCGGTGTTACCCTCGCCGAGAATGACGTATCCCCTTCGCGGTCGACCCAGCTTCCTCGAGAGGCGCACCAGGGCGCGTAGCGTAGCGGTTATCTCCGACATGGGCTTCTCCGTGTGAGCTAAGATGCGGCGCCATTATAGGTAGCGCCCGCGCATGGTGGCAACGCGTCGGACCGGCGCGACAAGGCCGCACCTGTCCGCGCGGAGCCCAGGGTGTGCGGCGCAAACCGGTTTGACAGTCATTCGGGCTGTGCTATAATGCGCCCGGTTGCCGGCTCTGGCACGAGGAGGGTGTTGTGTCGCCTTCGGGGGGACGGCCGGAACCATGAGGGGGTGAGGCGCTTTCCTCCCTCACCTTTTTTGTGTGCAGTGGGGACGCTAACGAGCGTATACCGGGTCCATCGGCGGACCGAGTGTCTGACTCTCGTTGGGGCCAATAGACTGATTCGGAGCTGAGGAGGGCATGGGACCATGCACGGAGTAGTAGGAGCAACAGCCTTCGAGATGAATGGGCTCTATGGCGTAATAGCCGTAGCTCTAGCAGCACTGGTGTATGCCGCCTTCCTGGCCCGCCAAGTCTTCGCCTGGGACAAGGGCACGGCTCGGATGCAGGAGATCTCCGACGCCATCAGCGAGGGGGCGAACGCCTACCTCCGTCGTCAGTTCAAGGCCATCCTTTCGCTCATCGTCTTCCTCACCGTCGCCCTGTACCTCACGGCGGCGCTGGCCAACCGCGAGTTGGCGGTCTCCCTCGGCCGTGCGGCAGCCTTCCTAATGGGATCGCTGTTCTCCGCCACCGTGGGCTACCTGGGCATGAACATGGCCGTGCAGGGCAACGTCCGCGTAGCTTCGGCGGCGCGTACTAGCTTCCACGATGCTCTCCGCATCGCCTACCGCGCCGGCACCGTGACGGGCATGCTCACCGACGGCCTCGGCCTCTTGGGCGGCACCCTGATCTTCATCCTCTACGGTTCCAACGCCCCGGAAGTGTTGCTGGGCTTCGGCTTCGGCGGCACGCTCTTGGCGCTCTTCATGCGCGTGGGCGGCGGCATCTACACCAAGGCGGCCGATGTCGGTGCGGACTTGGTGGGCAAGGTCGAGCAGGGCCTCCCTGAGGACGACCCGCGCAACGCCGCCGTGATCGCCGACCTGGTGGGCGACAACGTGGGTGACTGCGCCGGAATGGCCGCGGACATCTTCGAGTCCTACGAAGTGACCATGGTCTCCGCCATGATCTTGGGTCTCGCGCTCACGCCCGCTGGGGCGCCGATTGAGCTCAGGTGGATCGTCTTCCCTCTGCTAGTCCGCGGTATCGGCGTCGTCAGCTCCATCATCGGTACCTATGCCGTTTCCTGGTGGAAGGTCGGTGAGGACGCCTTCAAGGCGATGGACCTCAGCTACGACCTGTCCTCCGCCTTCTCCACCGTCAGCTTCGGCATCTTGGCCTACTTCTACGTGGGCGACATGCGCGTGTTCTGGAGCACGGCGGCCGGCATCCTGCTCGCCATCGGCTTCAACAAGTACACCAGCTACTTCACCCACCCCGACCGCGACCCGGTTCGGCGGATCGCACAGTCGGCTGAGACCGGCGCTGCCACGCTTCTCCTGCGCGGCCTTGCCGTGGGCCTGGAGAGCTCCGTCTGGGCTCTGCTGATCATCGCCCTCACCATTCTCGCTTCGATCGTTATCTACGGCAGCGACCCTAACCCGACGTTCATCCTGTACGGCGTGGCCATGGCCGGCATCGGCATGCTCACCCACACCGGCAACAACGTCTCCATGGACGTGTTCGGCCCGATCTCCGACAACGCTCAGGGCATCACTGAGATGGCCGACCTCGATCCGCGGGCGCGCCAGATCATGACCGATCTGGACGCGGTTGGAAACACCACCAAGGCCATCACCAAGGGTATCGCCATCGCCTCCGCTGTGCTGGCCGCCGTCTCCCTGTTCGGTAGCTTCATCACCGACACACTAGTCATTCAGCAGGAAATGGTCGCCGCCGGCCAGTTGGCCCTCGACCAGGTAGTCAAGGTAATCGACCTGGCTGATCCGCGCGTGTTCGTTGGCGTGCTGCTCGGTGGGGCGATTCCCTTCCTGTTCAGCTCCCTGTCGATCCTGGCCGTCGGCCGCGCTGCCGGCCTGGTCGTGAACGAAGTCCGGCGTCAGTTCCACGTCCCTGGCGTCATGGAAGGCACCACCAAGCCTGACTACGCCAAGGTCGTGGATATCGTGACAACAGCCGCGCAGCGTGAACTGCTCAGCCTTGCTATCATCGCCATCTTCGTCCCGGTGGGAATCGGGTTCCTGATGGGTGAGTGGGCTCTGGGCGGCTTCAACGCCGGCATCATCGTCACCGGGCAGCTCATGGCCGTGTTCCTCTCGAACACCGGCGGCGCCTGGGATAACGCCAAGAAGATCATCGAAGACGGCCTCTTCGGTGGCAAGGGTACGCCCGAGCACGAAGCGTCCGTCGTCGGGGACACGGTTGGTGATCCTCTGAAGGACACTGCCGGCCCGGCCCTCAACCCGATGATCAAGGTCGTCAACATGGTGTCCCTCTTGGTCCTGCCGGTCATCGTGCGCTACGGTGGCGGCGGATCGATCGTAGCAGTGGTGGCGGGAGTAGCCTGCTTCGCGGCCACCGGGTGGGCCATCTGGCGCAGCAAGCAGGAAGAGCCTTTGCCTCCGCTGGAGCCGAAGACTAGGGCTGCCTAGCACCGCGTGCTCCTCGGAGCGCACCAGTAATCACTCACAGTGGGGCGGGAGCAATCCCGCCCCTTTCCATTTGGCTGCCTGGGTACGGACACGCCGGCAGGCTCTTGGTACTGGGCGGGGGGCAATGCTATAATCACTGACCGCACACACGGGCCCGCAGCCGCGTACGCTGCGCTCGCCAGGAGGTTGACTGCCATGCCTCGCGACACCTTCGACCACCAGCTCAACTCTCTCCAGGAGGCCATCGTGCGTATGGGTGGCTCAGTGGACGTAGCGCTGGATCGCTCAATCCACGCCTTGGTGGAGCGAGATCCCGAGGAGGCCCACCGGGTCATTGCCGACGACCTGCTTACCAACCAGGCTCAGCATGACATCGAGGAGCGATGCATCGTCCTGCTGGCCACTCAACAGCCGATGGCGCGGGACCTGCGTGTCATAGTGGCCATCCTGAACATAGTGGTGGAGCTGGAGCGAATCGGCGACTACGCCGAGGGCATCGGCAAGATCGCCCTGCGCCTGATCCCCGAGCCCGTCCTCAAGCCCCTGATCGACATACCGCGCATGGCAGTGGTCGCTCGCGGCATGGTTACCGACTCCATCCGGGCGTTCATGGAGCGCGACGCCACACTGGCGCGGTCGGTCGCCGAGGGCGATGACGAGGTGGACGCTCTCACCGACCAGGTCTATCGCGAGCTGCTCACCTACATGCTCGACGATCCAAAAACGATCGAGAGAGCCACGCACTTGATGTGGGTCTCGCACAATCTTGAGCGTTCGGCCGACCGGGCCACCAACATCGCGGAGCGAGTGGTGCAGCTCGTTACCGGCGAAATAGAGGAGCTGAATCCTTGAGCGCAGAACGACCGAACCAGCCGTCCGACCTGGCGCAGGCACTGCACCTGCTCTCATGGCTCGACGAGGAGCATCGACGGGATCGCGCCGAGATTGCCCGCCTGCAGCAGCGACTCGAGGGCCAGGCCACCGAGATCGGCGAACAGGCGCGGAAGATGCAGGACCTGGAGGGTAGGCTGACGAGCCTGTCAGCGCAGCAAGCGCGCGTCCCCGAATATGGCCGGCAGGCCGAGAACGTCAAGCGCGAGTTGACCACCATGGTCGAGGCACTGGAGGAGGAGCGTCGACGCGGCGATCGCGAGGCATCGCGCCTCCGCATCGCCGATGTGGAGGCCCAGAGTCGAGCCCTAGCCGAGCTTCGCAAGCGTATTGACGTCCTGCCGGAGATGCAGGATCGTCTGGAGGCGCGTCAGGCGGAGGACCGACGGCTTTCGCAGGAGATCGTGGCCCTGCGGGAGAAGACGGTCGAGATCTCCAAGGCCCTCGGAGACTGGCCGATGCGCGCCGCCTACTTGGAGGAGCAGCGGATCCAGGACGC
>JAAYAV010000196.1 GCA_012719195.1 Anaerolineae bacterium
CTCATGGGGCTTGTCCCTCCGTGCGGTGGACGTGCGGTGGGTACAGTGGCGGTCCGTCGGGGCAGTCTACGCGTCGCTGGGGCCATGCGCCATCGCTCGGGCCGGTAATGCAGGGGGCCGTCGCGCGACGGCCCCCGTGGTCTGCCGCTTCGCTGGAGCTAGTGGGAGATGGAGGGAAGGTAGTTGGTGGTCGGCGGGTAGCGAACGGTGATCTCCATGGTGTCGGTGTTGTTGTCGGGCACGACGTCGCCGCTCATCTCGGTGACGACGGCGTAGAGGATGTGTGGGCCCACCGTGGGCGGCATCCAGTCGAACCAAACGGAGCTGCCCTCGGGCGCCGTGGAGCCGGCGAAGACCATCTTGCCGGCGATGGCCACGCCGCCGGCGGCCGGGTCGCCGTCGAAGACTAGGACCTGACGGTGCTCCTGGCTGCGAGTGTCCGAGTGAATGGTGATCCGCACAGGGATAGGCTGGCCGTACTGCGCCTCCAGCGGGCCGTTGACCACTGTGCCGCTGGCATCGAGGGTGGCCAGGCCCCAGTCGTCCATACTGATGTCCGCGTCCAGAGGTTGTCCTGGCCCGGCACTCAAGGCGGGCCTGGCGACGGTCACGTAGCCGAACCCCTCGTTGTTCTGGCCGGGATCAATGCACTGCTTGGCGGCGTAGTCGGTTTCGGACAGGTCTCGGCAGGGGAGCCAGTCCTGCTTCGCGGCGTCGTAGTAGAACTGCGTCGCCTTGCTTTCGATTTCCTGCTTCTCGGCAAGCGCGTTGTCCGGGTCGAGGACCACGTATATCCGGTAGTCCTGTTTGGTGCCGAGGCTCATGTCACCGGTGTCCCACTCGATCGCGACGGTGACCATCTGCAGCGGATTCATCGCCGGCAGATCGGTGGCACCGATAGGAACCCTTGGGCCCGTCTCCCGGTTGGTGCTGGCATCGTAGGGGGCAGCGTAGAAGGCGACTCGGGCCCCGGACTGGTCTCGCACCGCCTGAGTCGTGCCGTAGTTGTAGACGCGCGCCTCCAGCCTGACCACGTCTCCGTCGGCCACCGCTCCCGGATAGAGATCGTACAGGCCGGTGATCGGGCTAGCGGTACTGTGCTTGACGAAGAACCCGCGCATCTGCTGGCGGGTAGAGCGGACGGTCGGCACCCAGTCTCCTGAAGGCGACAGGTAGAAGCGTGAGGGGAGGTTGAGCGCCGGGTCGGGCAACTGCCCGTACTCGTCTATCCAGAAGCCCTTGCCGGTGTTGCTCGCCAGAGGGTCCACGGCGAACGTGGCTTTGATGGTGCCGTCGGTGGCCTGGTAGAGGACCGGGTAGTAGGCATAGGCGGTGTCGGAGCTGCAGCCCATGCGGTTCAGCGTGATGCCGGTGCTGGCAGAGGTCTGGTAGCTCGACGTATCGGCACGCCCCCAGCTGTTGGAGTTGTGCAACTCAGCGGTAACCGACATCTCCGCGGCGAGCGAGGTCTTGTTCCCCTCCAGGCCCGCCTCGGCCGAGGCGGAGACAGATGCGGTGACGGAGAGGTTCTCGGCCAGTTTGTGGCTGGAGGACCGCTCCGATCCACCGCCGCTGACGTCGGTGAAGGTGAGAGAGCGGTCGCCGGAGCCGCCGTCGCAGTACTGCAGTCTGGGTTCCAGCATCAGTTCGGTGACGGTACGTTGTCCGTTCACACAATCGGGTGAGCCCGGCGTGCAGGGGATGGTGTAGCTGCCCAGGTCGGGTGGGTTGAAGGTGGTAGCCGAGCTGAAGGCGGGATAGGAGAGGATGTTGCCGTTCTCATGCACCGGCTGGTACCAGTCGAAGTTGAGTCCGTTGGCGTCAGTCTGCAGCACCCCGACTTCGCCCTGGAGCCCGGTGGCGCCGCCGGGGATGACGATCTCGTAGTAGGCGTTCTGCCCGTTGTCGAGGGTGACCCCGTAGAGGCGGTAGCGCCAGACGTGGATCACCTGCAGCCGCCCGACCAGGTAGTCGTCGGTGTTGGTGACTCCGGTGAAGGTGACGGTGCGCGTCTGGTCGCTGACACCGAAGCTGCTCTCGTGCTGGGCGTAGTCGTAGCCGACCTTACCGTCCAGCGCCAGCGACGCCGAGGCGGAAGCGCTGGCGATGATGCAGCTCGCGCTCCCTGCCACCGTCTCCTTGGCGCTGACGGCGACCGACCCGCCAATTGACCAGTCGGCTGTATCGGTGCTCTTGCTGGTGAAGGTCGTACCCTCCGCGCTGCGAAGAGTGATGTTGAAACCTTCGACGCGGCTGACATTCTGGACCATAGCTGCAGCTGGGTCCCAGTAGGCATGCTTGGGGGGCTCCTGGAGGATGAAGTCCAGGTTGACCACGTCGTAGAGCGTCATGTGAGTCGGGGCGCCCAGGTAGACGGAGTCGCCGTCCCAGTCCAATGCCGCCACGGGCGCCCGAGCGCCGGCCGGCGGCGTCGCCGGGCCGATGCTGCCCCACTGATCGGGCACAGTGGGAGGGTTTGGAAAGGCCTGCGGATGCACGTAAGCGTGCATGTAGTCAGTGGGGGTCCAGTAGGCAAAGGCCAAGGACCATACCGGGTCGCTGGCGGTGCGGCTCCCCTTGAAGCCACCGGCGGTAATCCAGAACAGATTCTGGTACAAGGAGTTGGCAACCGTCACGGGGTTCCCGAGGGCGACGGTCAAGGTGGGGTCGACGCTCAGGATGCGCACGCGGCCGCAGCGTTCGAGTCTGCCCATGGACGGCGGATCGGAGTAAGCGGCAGCGATCTGGCGGCGGTTGAGGTTCGCCGGGTCGAGGTTGAAGAGGCCGGACACGATCTGCACCTTGCGCGGCGCGTCGGCGTCGGTGACGGCTACCTGGCCGATACCGATGTCGGTCACATTCGCGCCGGCGGTGACGGTCAGCGCGGGTGAGGTGGCGCAGTTGGCGCCGTCGGTGCAGGCGGTGCGGAACAGACGGAGGTTCAGCCGCTCGCCGTAGTACTTGGTGCCGTTGGTGTCGGTAGTGACGTACTTGCGCTCCGAGGTCGCCAGGGCCAACTCGTCGCGGCCGGTGCTGGCGTCGCCGTCGAAGTCGCCTGCGGCCAGGGACAGGTTCTGGTTCCAGACGCTAGCCGAGTCTAGGGTGACGGTGGCGCTGCCGACCAAGACGAGGGAGCGGACCAGGGCGTATTCCGGCTTGTCTAGGCTGTACTTGAGGAACTCGATCGTGAGCGTCCGGGGCCCGGTGAAGTAGGCAACGGCGATCTCTCTGGCGCCGTCCCCATCGAAGTCACCCAGGGTGACGCCTAGAGAGTTGTCAAGCGTCTTGACGGTACCGTCGGTGAGGGAGGCGGTGTCGAGGCGGGGCCTGGAGAGAAGGGTCAACCGCGTTGTTGCCGTCGGTACCGGGCTTCCCGCGCCGGCGGCTTCGAAGCTGAGCACGGCCACCGACACGGCCAGCTTGCCGTCCGTGGTCTTGTCGAAGGCGTCGGGCTGGGCCCAGACGACGACGGCTTCATCGCGGTAGTCGCCATCTGGCGCCAGGAAG
>JAAYAV010000197.1 GCA_012719195.1 Anaerolineae bacterium
CGCATGACGTTCTCGGCGCAGCGGGTGATGAGGTTGTCGTTGAGGCCGTGGGCGAGGGCCGCCAGCGTACGCATGCTGCAGGGGCAGACCACCATGGCGTCCGGTACGCGCGACGAACTGGCCACCGGGGCGCGGAAGTCATCGGGTCGGTAGCGATGGGCGGCGGGCAGCTCGCTCCCCGGCGCCTCCTCCTCCACCAGGTGCTCGCCCTCGGCGGATACGATCAGCGACACCTCGTGCTCGGAGAGCGCCTGCAGCAGGCGTACCGCCAAAGGCGCTCCGGAAGCCCCCGTGATCCCGACCGCTATGTGCATCGCTTCCTCTACTCCCTCAGCCGACCTCTTGCCCCCACGGGTGGCACCGCAGCAACGGCCGGTCCCTGATCCACCGTGGCCGCCACCCGGCAGAGCGTCACCCGGGCGGCGCCCGCCCGGAGCAGCGCCTCTCGCACCGCCGGCGCCGACCTCTCGCTCACCAGAGCCAGGGCGTGTCCGCCGCAGCCGGCCCCGGTCAGCTTGGCCCCCACCGCCCCGGCGCCCCGGGCCGCCTCTACCAGCGCCTCCAACTCCGGGCTGCTGACACCCAGCAAGCGCAGACGCTCGTGGTTGGCATCCATCAGCCGGCCCAGCGTGACGGTATCGCCCTGGGCCAGGGACGCGCTCGCCGCCTCCACCAGATCGCCGATTCGCTCCATTTCGGCCATGACCGCGGCAGGATCGGTCTCCCTCCGCCGGCGCACGGCCGCGACCGCGTCCCTGGTACTGCCGGGCCGGCCGGTGTCGGCCACCAGCAGGCTCAGCTCGGCGCCCACCTGGGCGAACCGCACCGGTTCGTCCTTGCGGAAGTACACCGGGCGCCGGTAGGTCACCACGGTGTTGTCAATGCCAGAGGGAGAGCCGTGGTGAACCTTCTCCACCTCGAACACGCGGGCGGCCAGGTCGGCATCGTCCCAGCGCGCCCCGAAGAGGTCGCCCACCGCGCGCATCAGCGCCGCCGTGACGGCCGCGCCGCTGCCCAACCCGGCGGCGACGGGGATAGTCGAGCGCATCCGCAGCGCCAGATTGCGCGGCTGCGCCCCCAAGGCCTCCAGGGCCAGGCGCACCGCCAGTACCAGAGGGTTGTCCGGCTGACGCGACAAGCTCACCGTGGGGTTGCGCCCGTCCAGCCGGATGACGATGTCGTCATGAGCGTGGTCGAAGCGGGCCTGGGCGCGGGCGCGAAACTCGAAGAGGGGGACGGCCAGCGCCGGGTGGCCATACACCACCGCGTGCTCGCCCAGTAGGATCGCCTTGGCCGGCGCCTCTCCCCTCCCCAGTCTGCGAACCATGCCGCCTAGTATAGACGAGGCGGCCACGGAGGCACAGAGGCAGAGGCACAGCGTCCCTGCCTGAACCGGACTAGCTCAGCCGGCGTCCCGCAGCTCGGCCGGCCGAGCCACCATGCTCCCTCCCTTCCGTCACCCTCCGTGTCTCTGTGCCTCGGTGGCTACTCCTGCATCCGCCAGCGTTGCAGGCGCAGGGCATTGCCCACCACGAACAGCGAGCTAAGCGCCATTGCGCCCGCGGCCCAGGCGGGCTGCAGCAGACCGAACACCGCCGCCGGAATGAGCAGCACGTTATAGAAGAAGGCCCAGAAGAGGTTCTGGTAGATCGTGCGGAGAGTGCGGCGCGCCAGGGCCACCGCCCGCGGCACCGCCATCAGCTCGCTGGAGAGCAGGTTGATGTCGGCCGCCTCCAGGGCCGCCGCGCTCCCCGACCCCACGGCGATGCCCAGATCAGCTTGCGCCAGGGCGGGCGCATCGTTGATGCCGTC
>JAAYAV010000198.1 GCA_012719195.1 Anaerolineae bacterium
AAGGTCCCGGTGGCGTTCGTGGGCAAGGACGGCAAAGAGCGGCACCTGACCATGCCGTACGAAGGCGTGATGCCCTACCTCCGCCGTCACTACCGCAGTGCCGAGGACGAGATGGAGCGGGGGCGGCTGGAGCGCTACATGACCAGCGTCACCTGCCCCGTGTGCGGGGGCCGGCGGCTTCGCCCGGAGAGCCTGGCGGTGACGGTGGCCGACCTCAACATCAGCCAAGTGGCCGGCCTAAGCATCGAGCAGTTGGCCGACTGGGTCAGCGGACTGCTAGCCGAGCAGGGCGCGGGCACCTTCTCCCGGCGCGACGCTGCCGTGGCTGGGCGCGTACTCGTGGAGATGGACTCGCGGCTCCGCTTCCTGCTCAACGTGGGGCTCCACTACCTCAGTCTCGACCGCGCGACCGACTCCCTATCGGGCGGCGAGGCCCAGCGCGTGCGACTGGCGACCCAACTGGGCTCACGACTGATGGGCGTTCTCTACGTGCTGGATGAACCTAGCATCGGCCTGCATCCCCGCGACGGTGGCCGGCTGATAACCACGCTGGAGCAGCTGCGTGACCTGGGTAACACCGTGATCGTCGTCGAGCACGACGAGAGCATCATCCGCGCCGCCGACTACATCGTGGACCTGGGACCGGCGGCCGGCGAGCACGGGGGCCAAGTGATGGCTGCCGGCACCCCGGCGCAGGTCATCGCCAACCCGGCCTCACTGACCGGCCGCTACCTGGCTGGAGCCCTGGAACTGCCGGAGCCGCCGCGCCGCCATCCGGGCGACGGGAAGGAACTAGTCGTACGTGGGGCCCGCCAGAACAACCTGAAGGGCATCGACGTCCGCTTCCCCCTAAAGCGATTCGTCTGCGTAACCGGTGTCTCTGGCTCGGGGAAGAGCAGCCTCGTGGTGGACATCCTGCACCGGGCTCTGGCACAGCGCCTCTACAGCGCTAAGGCGCGACCGGGCGCTCACGACGGCGTCGAGGGAATGGACCTGATCGACAAAGTGGTCAACGTCGACCAGTCCCCCATCGGCCGGACCCCGCGCTCCAACCCGGTCACCTACACCGGCCTCTTTACGCCCATTCGCGACCTGTTCGCCAACCTGCCCGAGTCCAAGGCGCGGGGCTACAAGCCGGGGCGCTTCTCCTTCAACGTGAAGGGGGGACGCTGCGAGGCCTGCCAAGGCGAAGGCATGGTTCGGATCGAGATGCAGTTCCTGCCCGACGTATACGTGACCTGCGAGACCTGCGGCGGCAGCCGCTATAATCGGGACGCGCTGGAGATCCGTTACCGCGGGCACAGCATAGCCGACGTCCTCGACATGACGGTGGACGACGCCACTGACTTCTTCACCAATGTGCCCGGCATCCGCAATCGCCTGAAGGTCCTGGCCGACGTCGGCCTCGGCTACCTCAAGCTCGGCCAGCCAGCCACCACCCTGTCCGGCGGGGAAGCGCAGCGCGTCAAGCTGGCCAAAGAGCTTTCTCGACGTGATACCGGTCGCAGCTTCTACATCCTCGACGAGCCAACCACCGGGCTCCACTTCTCTGACGTGGCAAAGCTGCTCCAGGTGCTCTGGCGCCTCGTGGACCAAGGCAACACGGTGGTGGTGATCGAGCATAACCTGGACGTCATCGCGGCCGCAGATTGGGTGCTGGACCTGGGTCCGGACGGCGGTGAGGACGGCGGCTACCTGGTGGCGGAGGGCAGCCCGGAGGAGGTGTCGCGAACGGAGGGCTCCTACACCGGCGAGTACCTTCGTCAGCGATTCTCTGTTGCCGCCCCGGTGTCGGAGGAATAAGGCGTGTGCCAAGCGCACTCCTCCGACAGCGGCCTGCCGCTCCGCTCCGGTTCCGGACGCTACTACGTCTGGACCGTCGGCTGCCAGATGAACTTCGCCGACTCCCGTCGCCTGAGCGAGCTACTGGAGGGGCGCGGCTACTGCGAGGCAGCCACAGCCGACGAGGCCGATCTGGTGGTGCTCAACACCTGCGTGGTGCGGCAGAGCGCGGAGGAGCGCGTGCTCGGTCGGCTCTCGGCCCTGAAAGGTCTCAAGGAGCAGCGACCGGAGGTCCGACTGGCGGTGATGGGTTGCCTGGTCGGCGTCGAGCCGGAAGGCCCGCTGTCGCTCGGCGAGCGGTTCCCTTATGTCGACTTCTGGCTGCCTCCGTCGGCGCACGAGCGGCTCCTAGATCATCTGGACGCCATCGGCCCGGCGGCTACCTTGCCCTCTCCTGTCAGTCGCTACGTCACCATAATGCAAGGCTGCAACAACTTCTGCTCCTACTGCATCGTGCCCTACCGGCGCGGCCGGGAGCAGAGCCGGCCCCCGACGGACATCCGGCGCGAGATGGAAGACCTGGCCGCCCACGGAGCAAGGGAGATCACTCTGCTGGGGCAGAACGTTGACTCCTACGGCCGTGGCCTTCTTGGCGAGCCGACGCTCGCCGACCTGCTGCACCAAGTGCACGACGTGGACGGGATCGAGCGGCTACGCTTTCTCACCAACCACCCTAAGGATCTGTCGGACGGGCTGATCCGGGCCGTGGCTAGCCTGCGGAAGGTGTGCGAGCACATCGAGTTGCCGCTGCAGTCCGGTAGCAACGAGGTTCTCCGCCGCATGAACCGCCGCTACACCCGCGAGCAGTACCTCGACCTTGTCGAACGTATCCGAGCCGAGATCCCGGGGGTGTCGCTGGCGACCGACGTGATCGTCGGGTACCCGGGCGAGACCCACGAACAGTTTCTGCAGACGCTGACACTGCTGGATCAGGTCGGCTACACCGCCATCCACATCGCCTGCTACTCGCCGCGTGAGGGCACTGCCGCCGCCCTCCTGCCCGACGACGTCCCTGAGGAGGTTAAGGATGAGCGCCGGCGTGCGGTCGAGGAGGTGCTGGAGCGTCACTCAGCCGCCCTTAACCGCGCCTTCCTCGGACAGCGGGTCGAAGTGCTGTTCGAGGAGCGTACCCGCGGCAAGTGGCGCGGTCGCACCCGCACCAACCGGCTCGTCTTTGTTGACAACAACACCGACCTTCGTGGACGCCTGCTCCCGGTCGAGATCACCTGGACCGGACCCTGGTCCATGCAAGCGAGGCTGGCGGAGAACGAAGGAGTCTAGGTCGATGGGAGTGCGTGATTGGCTCATGCGCCTGGTGAGAAGCCGCGCCGCGGCGCCGGTGGTACGACAAGCGTTCGCGCACTTACCCGACCGGACTCCGGGCGTGCTCGCTCGCACTGATCTGGCCGTGGCCGTGCGCCACCCTCGCCCCAGCCACCGGACTCACATCCTCATCGTGCCCCGGCGCCCGATTGCCAGCCTCCTGGCGCTGCGCCCCGAGGACGACGCCCTCCTCGCCGACGTCTTCAGGCTCGCTGCGCAGTTGGTACGCGAAAGCAGCCTGGACCGGGCGGGGTACCGGCTCGTCGTCAACGGTGGCCCATACCAGGAGGTGGGGCAGCTGCACTTCCACCTCGTGTCGGATGGTCCGCCGGAGCCCGGTGATCCTTCTGCCGACGCCCAGCGGGAGGCCTAGGCGATGGGAGCCGGTAGGTCGCGCCTGATCTCGTCCAAGCGGTAACCGAAGCCGGGGCCGCTGATGGTGGATAGGTCGACCTCACCGCCCCGGCGCCGGTACAGACCGGGGTGCACCGCGGCCTCTGCGTTCGACGCCTCGGGATAGAACTGCATGGCGTTGGTCTCCACGCCCATGATGGTACCGGCGTGAGCCGCCAACAGCACGTGCGGCAACTGCGCCAGCATAGGGTTGGTCAGGTCCTGCACCATGAGGGTCATCCCGTGCGCCTTGGCCCAGCACAGGCTCAGTAGCGCCCCCGTCTGCGTCTTGCACGTCTTCAACGCTACACCGGTCCAGCCGAGTTCACGTCCCCGCCTCAC
>JAAYAV010000199.1 GCA_012719195.1 Anaerolineae bacterium
ACGACCCAGTCGAAGGGCACGCCGGTGGACTCCAGTACGAGACGGGTGGCGCTGACCAACTCGGGGCCGGTTCCGTCGCCGGGTATGAGAGTAACCCGATGGGGTGTGCTCACAGGTGGTCTCTCCTAAGAAGGCGTGATGGGGCTCGGTGCGCGGTGGGGCCGGCGGGTCAGCCGAGGGCGGCCTCGGCGGCCTCCATGAGCGCCTCGGACACGGTCGGATGGGCGTGCACGGATTCGGCGATCTCCCGGGCATCGGCCTCCAGGCTGAGCGCCAGGCTGGCCTCACCGATGATCTCCGAGGCGGAAGGCCCAACGACATGGATTCCCCTGATCACCCGGCTGCCGGCTTCGGCGATGACCTTGACCACCCCTTCCATCTCACCGTAGATGGCCGCCTTGCCGTTGGCGCGCATGGGCAGCCGACCGATGATCACATCCAAGCCTTGAGCGCGAGCCTGTTCCTCGCTTAGGCCTACGCTGGCGATCTCGGGGTGGCAGTAGGTGGCATGGGGGAAGGCCTGCGGCCGCAGGCGGGTCGGGCCGGTGCCAGCAACGAGGTCGGCGACATACCGACCCTCGGCCGCCGCCACGTGCGCCAGCGCCAGAGTGGGCACGCAGTCGCCGATGGCGTACACGTCCGGGGCAATGGTGCGGTAGTCGTCGTCCACCGGGATGTAGCCACGGACGGTGCTGATGCCGAGTGACTCCAGGCCCAAATCCTCCGTGTTCGGGACGCGACCGACGGCCACCAGTACCTGCTCTGCCTCGACCAGGGTGTTCTCGGGCCCGCAGGTTAGGACGACGCCCTCGGCGGAGCTCTCCTGGCTGGAGACAGGCGCTCCGGTGAGGATGCGCACGCCTCGGTTCTGGAGCGCCTCCGCCACCAGCTGGCCACACTCGCGGTCCTCAAGGGGCAGTATGTTGGGTAAGGCCTCGATGAGGGTCACTTGACAGCCGAAATCGGCGTACATGGAGGCGAACTCGGTGCCCACGGCGCCGGCGCCCACGACTGCCAGGCTGGCCGGCAACTGCTCGAGCTGGAGGGCGTCGGTGCTGCCGATGATGCGGTGACCGTCGAGGGGGAGAAGCGGGAAGGGACGTTCGCGCGCGCCCGTCGCTACCAGTCGGGTGGAGGCCCGGATAACGGTGTGGCCATCAGGCCCATCGATGGAGACCATACCATCAGGAGCCAGCCGAGCGTGGCCGATGATGACGTCGACCTGGCGCTGGTACAGCGCCGCCTCCACCCCGGAGGCCAGCCACTGCACGACTTTGGCCTGCTGATGGCGGAGAGCGGGAAGATCGATGGTGGAGGTCCCTAGCGTGACGCCAAAAGATTGCGCCGAGGAGGGAGCGCGCACGTAGTCGGCGGCCTTGATGCCTACCTTGGTGGGAATGCAGCCGCGGTTGAGGCAAACTCCGCCTACCCGGTCGCTCTCGATGAGGGCTACTCGCAGGCCCCTCTGAGCCGCCCTGAGGGCGCTCGTGTAACCGCCCGGCCCTGCACCGAGAATCGCTAGATCGTAGACTGCCTTGGCCGCCATGCTACCCCCTCTGTACGCGCGGCGATTATAGCAGCCGCGGGAGGCGAGCGGCAAAGCCCCCCCCAGAAGTCGGGACCACTTTCTAACCAGCATCTAACACACGAGTTGACATAACGTGCGTCACAGGTGCCTGTCCTGGGCTAGAATGGGTCTTGTACTGATGCCGCCGGTTGAGGTGAGTGTGGTGGACGGGTGGGTGGCTCCGGAGGTCCTGGTCCTGGCGGACCATCCGGAAGGCATGACTGCGCTGCGGAGCGGTCTGGAAGAGCAAGGCTATTCGGTTGTGGTCGGCTCCCGTGAGGAGGCCGTCCCTGCTCATCCCGCCCTCGAATCGGTGACGGTAGTCCTGATCGAAGTCGAAGACATCACCGGGCTGCAGCTCGAGGCTATCCGCGCCCTGGCCGGAGCGGCACCTTCAGAGCGCCGCGTGGTGGTGGTTGGTGAGGGGAACGTCGCGGACCGGGTGCGGCTTCTGAACGCCGGAGCCGATCTCTGCCTGCCACGCGGCCTGAGCGGCGACGAGCAGCTCGCGCGCGTGCTGGCGGTGATCCGGCAAGCCGGGCTCCATGGGCGGAGACTGACGCTACGCGAGGGGAACTTGACGGTCGACTTGGCCCGGCGAGCGGCGGCCTACCGCGGGCGTCGCCTATCGCTTTCCCCGGCAGAGTACCGGTCTCTGCGCGAGCTGGCCCTGCGTGTGGTGGAGAACCGCTCCCGCTTCCCCGGTCCCGATGGCGATGATCGCCTGACTATGGCGATTCGCCGCCTCTGCGACTTCGCCGAGCGCCTGGAAGAGAACACTCAGTCCAGAATGCTCGACCGCGCCCACCTGCACGTAGAGGCGGCCGAATCCCGTCGCGCTAAGGCTTAGGCCGCGCCGGAACGCCGTACACTACGGTGCCCGCCGGCACGTCGCGGGTCACGACCGCTCCTGCTCCTACTACCGCCCCCGCCCCAATCTCCAGCGGCGCCACCAACATGGATCCGCTCCCCACGAAGGTTCCTTCGCCGATGTGTGTCTCGTGCTTTCGGTGGCCGTCGTAGTTGCAGGTGACCGCTCCGGCGCCGATGTTCGTGCCGGCGCCTACGCGAGCGTCTCCCACGTAGGAGAAGTGCCCCATATGCACGCCCGGTCCGAGGGCGGAGTTCTTCACTTCGCCGAACGAACCCATGTGGACCTCAGCCTCCAGGGTGCTGCCCGAGCGTATGCGGGCAAAGGGCCCCACCGAACACCTCTCGTGCACCCGGGCACCCTCGATGAAAGCAGCCCGGATGGTGCAGGAGTCGGCCACCTCAGTGTCGCGGATGACACAGTTGGGCCCGATGGTGCAGTCCTCGCCGATCACGGTCCGGCCGGCGAGAATGGTGTTGGGGGCAATGGTGGTGTCTTGGCCGACAACCACGCTTTCGTCGATGTAGGTCGTGGCCGGGTCGGTGAGAGTGACGCCTGCTAACATGAGCCGCTCGTTGATGCGGCCTCGCATGATGTGCTCCGCCTGAGCCAGCTGGACGCGCGTGTTCGGTCCCAGGGCTTCGTCCGGGTCGTACGAAACGACGGCTTCCACCCGCTGCCCCTGGGCTACGGCGAGAGCGACCATGTCCGTGAGGTAGTACTCGCCCTTGGGACTGGGCGTCAGCAGGGGGAGGTTCTCCCACAGCCAGCGGGCATCGAAGCAGTAGACGCTGCAGTTGAGCTCCTTGATTGCGAGCTGCTCCGGCGTGGCGACGACTTCCTCGACCACTGCGGCCACGCCGCCGTCGCTGTAGCGGATGACGCGACCGTAGGCCATGGAGTCCTCGGAGACAACGGTGAGCATGGCGATAGCCGGGCGCGTTCGCTCGAAGGTCTCGACGATGGCGGCAAATGTCTCGCGGCGCAGGAGGGGCATGTCGGCGAAGCTGACGAGGACCGCGTCCCCTTGTCCCTGGAGCGCCTCGCGGGCCGCCAGGACGGCATGGCCGGTTCCCAACGGCTGCTGCTGGCGCACATAGGCGACCCGGTCACCCAGGAGGGAGCGAACCTGATCCTCGTTCTCGCCGACCACCAGGGTGGGCGGCCGGTCGGAGAAGGAGTAGGCGGTGTCCACTCCGTAGAGGACCATGGGCTTGCCCGC
>JAAYAV010000200.1 GCA_012719195.1 Anaerolineae bacterium
TCGTCCCAGAAGCGCACCTCGACCGGCAGCGGCGCGTCGAGCCCGACCGTGAGGGTGACCGGCACCTCCGGTTCCCCCGTCTCCAGCACGGGTTCGCCGTTGATCCACAACTGCGCTCGGTCCCGGGCCGAGAGGGAGAGCTCGTAGAGGCCCGGCTGCGGCGGCACCAGCCAGCCGTGCCAGCGGACGCGGTAGGGGCGTTCCAGCGGCAGCCGGTGCACGAAAAGGTCCACCCACGGATCAATGCGGCTGAAGACGGGATGGCTCCAGTCGTCGCCGGCGCCGGCCAAGTAGTCGCCCTGGAGGCCGCCGCCTTCGATGGGGGCGCGGTACAGCGCTGCGGCCGGAACGCTCACGAACTCCTCGGCGCCGGGCGGGCGCCACCTGGCCCGCACCGTCCCGGCCGACTCGGGCGCCACCTGGGCCCAGAGCTCATGCCGACCACGCGCCAGGTAGACCGATGCCACGTCCCGATCGCCGGCCGCGGCCACCACCGCGCCGTCGAGGACCAGCTGCCCCTGGCCGGGCGCCTCCAGCCGGAAGCGGTACATGCCCGACGCCGGCGCCACCAGTACGCCGCTCCAGGTCACAGCGACGGGCAGCGGGCGCCCGGCCTCCAGATCGAGGTCGAGCGTGGGGGCGGGCAGCGACTGGCCCGTCTCCCCCGCACCGGCGACGTTCACCAAGAGGCCGCGCGTCGCCTCGATGTCGGCCGGGGCAATCATGAACTCGAACATTGACGCCTGCCCGTCGGCCGGGTTCTGGTGGATGACGATCTCGGCGGCCGGGTACCAGCGGGCGAGCAGCCGCGCCAGGGACTGGTGCTCGTGGCGCACGAACACCTGCACCCCGCGCTCACCGCTCTCGGCCAGGGGCAGCAGCTCCTGGGCCACGAAGGGCTCGGGCTCCTGATAGTCGGGCAGCAGGAAGCGGACGGTAGGCTGGCCGTGCAGGAGGGGGTCAACGTAGACGCGCCGGCCCTCGCCGCGCTCACGGATGGCCAGGGCCATGCGCGTCTCGGCGGTGGAGAAGGCGTTCCAGACGGCGAAGTCGTTGGCCTGCCGGCGGAAGAAGGTGTCGTAGGTGCCGAACAGTAACCAGACGAGAGCAGCGGCCAGGACCGGCACCAGCAGGGGCCAGCGCCGGGTGCCGAAGGTGCTCCGCCAGCGCCGCCACAGGTCAGCCAACGGGAGCGTGGCGATGAGGTAGACGGCAGGCAGGGCGCCGATGCTGCGCAGCGATTGGGGGGCCTCGAAGAGAACGCTGAGGCCGCCCCCGGCCATCATGATCGCGATCCAGGCGAGCAGCACCCACGGCGGCGCCGACCGCAGATGCCCCAGGCAGAGCGCCAGCCCCAGGATGAATAGAACTCCCACCAGCGGATGGAGCATGGGGGCGCCGGGCAGATTGTGCCGCCCGTTGCGGTCTCCGGCGAGGTTGAACATGCCCAGGTGCAGCTTGGCGCTCTCCAGGATGTCATCCCGTGCATCCCAGTAGGTCCGCTCACCGACGAGTGAGAGGCGCTTGGTGCGCTCGGTGAAGGACTCGGGGTCGCTGAGGTAGTGCCGCACCTCGGGGGTGGCGGCGACCAAGGTGGCAAGGCCCAGCAGAGCGAGGCCGATGAGGGCCTCTCGGGCAGGCAGCTTGCCCAGCAGCCAGTAGATGGCCGGCACCGCCAGCAGCAGCAAGGGAGCTAGGCGGAAGGCGGTGTAGGTGAGCAGGCCCAGCCCCAGGCAGAGCCCGGAGAGGACGTAGTCGCCTCGGCCACCGCGGCGGAGCGCCCGCAGCAGGAAGAGCAGCGCCAGCGGAAGCAGCGTGGGCACCATGACGGCGTCGAAGGCGATGCGGCTGAAGTTGGCGTGCCAGCGGCTGCCGGCCAGCAGGAGCACGGCAGCCAGGGCCACGGGCCGGTCGAAGAGCTCGCGGGCGAGCCGGTAGAAGATGGGCAGCGCCAGCAGACCAGGCAGGGCGGCCGTCAGCCGCAGCGTGATCTCGTTGCTGCCGGTCGCGGTGAGAAATGACCCGACCCAGTACTCGTAGAGGGCGCCGAAGCGGCCGTAGTAGCCCAAGTCGCCGGAGAAGTAGGCGGGGAAATGCTGCTGGGCGAGGGCGCGCAGACCCTCCATGGCGTTGACGGCTTCGTCGTAGTAGATACCCGCCGGGAAGGAGTCCAGCCGGTGGAGGCGGAGGAAGGCGCCCCAAACGAGGATTGCCGTGAGGGCGAACCACTCCGCGCCGGTGAGGGGCAGGCGGCGGTGCTTGGGTCGCGGGAAGGTCCAGGCGGCCAGAAGCAGGCAGCCGACGCCGGCCAGATAGAAGGCCCAGGGCAACAGCAGCCCGTCCAGCCGGCCGAACAGGACCAGGGCGAGCAGGGCAGAGGCGGCTGCCAGCCCCATCCAAGCGAGCGGCTCCCGTAGCTGCCGCAGGTCCAGCGCCGGGGCAGCCGCCCGCCGGGCGCGCACCGCCAGCAGCGGGCGGGAGTACAGGTAGGCGGCGGCCGCCAGCAGGAAGAGGGCAACGGCATTACCGCTGCGGCCGGCGCCGGCCTCGCTTTGGGCGACGAGGGCCAGCCCCAGGCCGGCGGCGGCCCAGGCTAGCCCTCCGATGTCGCCACGGACGGGCCGGCTCAGGGCCTCGGGTCGCTGAAGCGTAGCAGCCGGTGATTCGTCGAGTCGGTTACCCAAAGCCGCCCCTCGCGGTCGGTGGCCAGCCCGGTGGGCAGGTTGAGGCCGGCCGCGTCGCTCCCGTAGCGGCCGAAGGTGAGGACGATCTTGCCCTGGCGGTCGAAGACCAGGATGCGGTAGGCCTCCGGGTCGGCGGCGTAGATGTAGTCGCCGCCGACGGCCAGGTAGGGCTTATTCATGAGCGACTCGCCCTCCCAGGACTCCACCGGCCACTCTCCCACCGGCGTCATGTCCGGGCCAAGGTGCACGATGCGCCGGTTCCAGGTGTCGGCCACGTAGAAGCCGCCCTCGCCGTCGGCCGCCAGGCCGACCGGTTCGTTGAGGCCCAGTGTCTCTCCGCCGAGCGCGTAGCTGGTGACGAA
>JAAYAV010000023.1 GCA_012719195.1 Anaerolineae bacterium
AGGCAGCCCGGCGTGAGTCCGCCCACCAGGTGGACGAGCAAGCCTGGGTTTGCCTCCGCCAGCCGGTACATGCGCCGCACCTTGTCCGCCATGCCGCCGGTGACATCCGCCCCGCGGGCGCCGCCCAGATGCCGGAGCACCTCGTCGTAGTTGCCCGCCGACACTCGCGGTAAGAGGGTGGCCGCCGGATCCAGCCCCGGGTCGGCGCTGAACACGCCCGCGACTTCACCCGCCAGGACCAGCCGCTGCGGGCGCAGCGCCGGTGTCAGGTGGATGAGCACCTGCTCGGTGGAGACGATGGTGCCGCCCCACTCCTCGTCCAGAGCCACGTCGCCGTGCACCACCGGAAGAGCGCCGCGCTCGAGCAGCCCTCGCACCACCGCCCCGTCCAGGCGGGCCAATTCCCCTGCCCGCGCCACCGCGCTCGCCGAGGGCGACACTGCTACCGCCGGCAATCCCGCCTGCAGCAGCGCCTGCACCACCAGGCAGTTGAGCCGCCGAGCCACGTCCGCCACCCGGGCGAAGCCGTACCACTCGTCGGGCGTGCGCACACCTTGGCGCGTGCCGAAGCGGCGGGCCTCAGCGTGGCCGAAGGAGCCGGAACCGTGCCCGACCAGCAGCCGCACTCCCGCACCCCAGGCGGCGGCGATCTCGGCGGCGCAGCGGGCGATCACGTCCGGCCGAGGCGTCTGCGTCCGGGCCTTGTCAGTGATGAGTGAGCCGCCCAGCTTCAGGAAGACGAGCTCAGCCAACGGTGACCGTCCCTCCCTCCAGGCGCACCCGGTCGCCGCTCCGGATGCGGCTCAGGTCCACCTGATCCACCACCGCGATGCCCGCCATGATGGCGCCCAGGGCCACGATGGGCTCACAATCCGCCAGCACCATGCCGGCGGGGGCGACGCCGTTGCGGGCCAGAGCGTAGATGACGTAGGAGCCGACCGTGCTGCCCTTGCCCCGGGGGAAGACCAGCACCCGCCCGGCCACGCTCTCCCCCTCCAGCGGGTGCCCCTTCTCCCGCACCACGCCGGTGGCGGGATCCACTCCGCCGAGGAAGCCGATGGGCTCCGGCGAGACGAGCGCCGTGCCCTCCGCCGTGCCCTCCTTGATGATGCGCCCCTCCAGAACCACCGTCACGCCCACCTCCCGCGCACGGCCGCGTCCAAGCAGCGCTCGAGCGAGCCGAAGCGTACGGCAACGCCCTGGTGCCCGGGCAAGTAGCAAGCCGACTTGGCCGAGTCGGTGGCGACGGCGGTGATGCCCATCTCCCGCAGCGGGGCCACCACCACGCACGTGTCCGAGACCAGTCGCGCCCCCACCGCTTCCAGCCTCCCGGCCAGGCCGCAGTCCCGCGCCTGCTCGGCCACGCCCCGGCCGACGGTCAGCCACAAGGGCACGGCCACTCGCCGGCCGTCCAGGTAGCGAGCGACCGCCTCGAGTTGTTCGAGGGAGGCGTGAGGGCAGCCGCTGGCGACCAAGTCGAGAGGCACGGTGTCGCCGTCGAGGCGCTCGTAGCTTTCGCGCAGGCTGGCTATGACCTGGGGCTCGCCCGCCGGCGGCGCCACCAGCCCAGCGCGTGCCTCGGCCGTCAGACCGGCCACGTGGAAAAGGGCGAGGCTGCCCGAGGCCGCTCCCGCCGCTCCCAGAGCCCGCAGACCGTCGCGCAGTTGCGCCTCGGTAAGGCTGTCGGCACTCGCCTGGGCCGGTCCCTCCAGTTCGATCCAGGGAACGCCCTGTGTCCTCCGGCCGACCTCCGCCCCCAGTGCCCCCCAGTCCGCGGCCGTCTCCAGCGGCGCCGATACGCGGAACCGGTCGCGTGGTTGCCGCTCGCCTGACCGGTGCAGGCCGAAGTCGCCGGTGCGCCCGACGATAGCGGCTGCCAGGGCTCCGGGCCCACCCTCGCGGTTGGTGCGCGCCCCCAGCACGGAGTTGGCGTAGGCCACCGCCGAGGACTCGCTCCAGGCCAGGTGATCCCCGAGGCGGGCGCTCTCCTCCAACAGGTAGGGGGCGCAGGTGCAGGTAAGGCGCACGCCCAGGCGGGCGTAAGCGGCCACGATGGCGCTCTGCTTGGCGGCGAAGTCTGCCGGCACGCCCATCTCCTGCCAGGCCTGCCGGTCCATGCCCGCCGGGTTCAAGAGGGCGGGCACGCGCACCCGCGCCCCCTCGTCGGCCCAGGCGCGCAGAAAGTCCAGCCCGGCGTCGCCGATGTTGGCGTAACTGACGCCCGCCACCTGGGCGCTGCCGATGGGCAGGAGCCGTTCGGCCCGGTAGATTCGCGCCAGGGCCACGACCATCTCCATGGCTCGTCGCACTCCCGGTCCCTCGTCCCCAGCCAGCAACGCCCGCTCTTCGTCCGTCAGTTGCAGTGTGCCGAGCAGAACCACCTCCTTGGGTTAGCCACAGAGACACAAAGACACGGAGAGGGAGTTCACCGCAGAGGACGCTGAGAGCGCAGAGAAGGTAAGGGAAACAAGGACATAGAAGAGGGAGTCATGATCTCGAGCCGGCCGCCGGCAACCGAGCCCCGCCTCTACCCTTTCTCCCCTATTCCCTAGTCCCTATCCTCTCTCCACT
>JAAYAV010000201.1 GCA_012719195.1 Anaerolineae bacterium
ATGGGCAAGCGCCCCCACCTGTCGGTGGTGGACGTCAGCCTCGACGAAGCGAAGGACCTCCGGCGGCTTGCCGACGACCTCGGGGTGGAGATCTCCACCTTGGCCGCCTACACCAACTTCACCGGGGGGCTGGAGAGCCGCGAAGTCCCCTTCGTGGAGATGCAGCTGGCCTACCTCAAGCGGATGGCAGAGCTGGGCGAAGTGCTGGGCACGAAGGTCATGCGCATCTTCACCGGCTACTTCACCGACAAGCTCTCCTACCTGGCCCAGTGGAACCTCTGCGTAGACGCCGTGCGCGAAGCAGCCGAGATCGCGGCGCAGCATGGAATCGCTCTGGGCGTGCAGAACCATCATGACATCGGCGTGAGCGCCGAGTCCTACGAGGACTTCCTCGATCAGGTCGATCACCCCAACTGCAAGGCCATGTTCGACGCCTGGAGCATCGCCCTGCACGATAGCGACCTGTACTACTGGGCGCGCAAGCTTGCTCCTCGCATGGTCCAGACCACCGTCGCCGATTATGTCAAGCACCCCCGCTGGCACCTGGACGCCAACGTCACCAACTACACGCGCGTCCTCCCCGACGAGCTCCTCATGGTCCCCATGGGAGATGGCTTCATCGACTACGACGCCTTCTTCCGCGGCCTGAAGGAAGGCGGCTTCGACGGCTATGTCTCCTACGAGATGTGCTGGCAGATCCGAGGCGGCGGCAGCCTGGAGAACCTTGATGCTTGTGCCGCCAAGAGCCTGGCCGAGATCCAGCGGCTGATCGGCTAGCCGCTCCCGGCGCGTCAGCCTCGGGCGTCCTGCCGGAGCAGGACGCCCGATCTCCTTCCGGCCTAGAGGTTCAGCAACAGCACCGCCGGCACCGCCAGCGCCATCCCCGCCAGTGCTCGACGCCCCGGCCGCTCCGACCACACCACCATGCCGGCAACCGCTCCAGCCAGCATGGTGCCGACGCTGGTCACGGGGTACACCAAGATGCCCGGCAGCGCCTTCAGCGCTGCCAGCAACAGGAAGGTGGCCGCCACGTTGGCGGCGCCAAGAATCAGGCCCAGGCCCAGGCCACCGGTGCTGACGGGTTCGCGGTTCTGCGCCCAGTGCGCGCCGGAGGCGATGCTCGCCCAGCCAAAGAGGGAGAACAGGTACCCGTAGCGGTAGGTGCCCAGCCCCAGCTCTTCGACCAACTTGGGGGCCACCATCACCATTCCCTGAACCACAAACAGCGCCGCCAGGATGAGCGCGATGCTCGAGCGGGGCGCGGCCGTAGCTTCTGCGGCATCAGCCTCCCCGTGACCAGAGCTCAGGAGAACGAGTGCCACCAGGGCCGCCAGGAGGGCCGCCGTCTGCAGCAGCGTCGGTCGCTCGCCCCAGAAGACGATCGAGGCGAGGATGGGAATCGCCACCGCCACGCTTGACACCGGCTGGGCCACCGAGAGGCCCGCTCGCTCTATGGCACGGAAGTTCACGAAGAAACCGACGACGTAGAACAGCCCGGCCGCCTGGCCCACCACCCACAGCAAGGGGCGCCCGGCCTCTTCTGGTGCCTGGGCGAGAAGGAAGAGCGAGATCAAGGCGGCAAACAGGTAGTTGATGAAGGCGATGGGCGTAGGAGGGTAGCCCAGCGCACCGGCGAGCTTGAGCAGTATCCCGAATGCCGCGAAGGCGATGAACGCGCCGATAAGTGCCGCCACAGTCTCCATCCTGCCACGTAGTGGCACAACGGCCGTCCTGTAAATCCGGCCGGGCCCGGGGCCAATGCTAGCGCAGTGATCCGCAGGGCCCAAACCGAAGGCGCGGTCACCCGTAGAGCGGCCGGTTTGCGCCCGCCATCCTGCGGCCACTACCATGTCCACCGTCTTCACCACGCGGATCGCCGGCCGGTGGCTCGCCGGCAGCAGGCGCCAATCACTCCGGAGGAGCAATGGCTCTCACCCCGTCAGCTCACCGCTCGCGGCCACGGTCGGACATCCGGCTAACCTTCCCCGACGGCATCGTCATATCCGGCCCCCGAGAGGCTCCGCTCGAGACGTTCGTCGAGGCCTGGAAGGTGGAGGCAGAGCGGGAGACCGACGTCGTAACCGCCGTGCTCCTGGACCAGCAACTCCGTCCGCTGAGCTACGTTCCCTCCGGCGACGAGTCGGTGGCGCCCCTCGACCTCACGACGGCCGACGGCACGCGAGTTTACAAGCGCTCCCTGGTACTGGTCATAGTGGCGGCGGTGCGAAGGCTGTTCCCAGGCGCCCGCGTGAACGTCGACCACTCCATCACCGCCAACGGCCTCTACTGCACCATCAGCGGGAGGGAACCGCTGACCGCGGAGGAAGTGGGGGCGCTGGAGCGAGAGGTGAGGGCTCTGGTAGCTGCCGACTTGCCCATCACCGCGACCACCATGCCTCTGTCCGGGGCCCTGGAGCTCTTTGAGCGGGTGGGCTACGTGCAGACGGTGCGCCTACTCAGCACGCACTCTTCCAGCACCGTCCGGGTCCACCAGCTGGACGGTACACCTGCCGTCTTCTTCGATCTGCTCGTGCCGCGCACTGGCCTGCTCAGCCGCTTCCGCCTCGAGCACGAGGACGACGGGTTCATCGTGCTGCTGCCGCTCCCGGAGGACCCGGAGCGCTTCCCGGAGG
The DNA here is from genome assembly GCA_012719195.1 of Anaerolineae bacterium. Classification (GTDB taxonomy): domain Bacteria; phylum Chloroflexota; class Anaerolineae; order DRVO01; family DRVO01; genus Ch71. The sequence continues at coordinate 2,634 of JAAYAV010000201.1, forward strand.
AGACGCACTTCCCCAAGCTCACGCGGGAGTTCCGCACCGCCTCGCGCTGGCTCCGGGACATCGGAGCCGGCGACGCCGGTCTGGTGAACCAGGCCATAGAGGGCCATCGCTTCCGCGAGCTGGTGCTGGTAGCCGAGGCGCTACACGAGCGCCGAATTGCAGCCATCGCCCAAGCAATCACCGAGCGCCGGGGCGTCCGTATCGTCTTCATCTCCGGCCCGAGTTCCTCCGGCAAGACCACCTTCTCCAAGCGCCTCGGCATCCAGTTGGCTGCCAGCAGCATCCGGGCCTTTGCTGTGGCCATGGACGACTACTTCGTCGACCGCGACAAGACCCCGATCGGCGAGGACGGCGCCCGGGACTTCGAGGCCTTCGATGCGGTTGACCACGAGCTTTTCCAGGAACACATGCTGGCCCTCCTTCGGGGCGAGCGCGTGCGGATGCCGCGCTACGACTTCCACTCGGGTACGCGCGTGGGTGGGCCCGAGGTCGAACTCCCCGACGACACCGTCTTGATCGTCGAAGGCATACACGGGCTCAACCCCCAGCTGCTCCCCAAGGCGCCCCCCGAGGCACTCTTCCGCGTCTATGTCTCCTGCCTGACCCAGCTGCGGCTCGATCACCACAGCTATGTCTCGACCTCGGATGCCCGGCTTCTCCGGCGCCTAGTGCGCGATGCCCGCACACGCGGCTACACCGCCGAGGCGACGGTCCTGCGTTGGCAGTCGGTCCGGCGTGGCGAGCGCTCCTATGTGTTCCCCTATCAGGAGCGAGCCGACGTCCTTTTCAACTCCGCTCTGCCCTACGAGACGGCCGTACTCAAGCCCCTGGCCGAGCCTCTGCTGCTGCCGTACGATCACAACTCCCTCGCCGCGACAGAAGTGCAGCGCCTGCTGGGCATTCTGCAGCTCTTTCGACCGGCACAGGCCGAGGTCGTTCCGGACAACTCCCTGTTTCGGGAGTTCATTGGGGGCAGCATCATGGAACACGTCCACCTGGCCGGCGGTCTCAGCTAGCCGCCGGAAGGCCAATGCCAACGTCAGCAACGAGCGTTCCGGAGGCTCCGGAGCGCTCGTTCTTTGCTGCGCCTCGGCGGCCACACTATATTGGGTACCGAGGATCATTTCGCTCTAGTCATTGGAAGGAAGCATGCAAGATAGGCTCGACGCCATCGCGCGCCGATTCGAAGAACTCGAGGCCCAACTGGCCGACCCGCAGATCGCCACCGACCCGGACGCGTACCGCCAACTGGCGCAGGAGCGCTCCGACCTGGTGCCCATCGCTGACGGCTACCGTCAACTGGTGGAAATAGAGAACGCCCTCGCCGGTGCGGAGGAGATGCTCCGTGACGACGACCCGGAGATGCGGGCGCTCGCCTCGGCCGAGGTCGACGAACTCACCGCCACCCGGGATGCGCTGGGCCACCGGTTGCAGGTCATGCTGCTTCCGCCCGATCCGCTCGACAAGACGGACGTCATAATCGAAGTTCGCGCCGGCACCGGGGGCGATGAGGCAGCCTTGTTCGCCGCCGAGTTGGCCCGCATGTACATGCGCTACGCTGAGTCCAAGGGCTGGTCCAGTGAAGTAGTGAGCGCCAACGAGATCGGGATCGGCGGCTACAAGGAGATCGTCTTCACCATTCGAGGCAAGGGAGTCTACTCCCGCCTCCGTTACGAGAGCGGCGTCCACCGCGTTCAGCGAGTCCCCAAGACCGAGTCTAGCGGCCGCATCCACACCTCCACTGCCACCGTGGCCGTCCTCCCGGAGCTGGAAGACGTCGAGATCGAGATCGACCCGAACGACGTCGAATTGGAGGTCTATCGCTCCTCGGGGCCGGGCGGGCAGCACATGCAGAAGAACTCCACCGCGGTGCGCCTGACCTACAAGCCCACCGGCATGGTTGTCGAGAGCCAGAATGAGCGCTCGCAGCTGCAGAACCGAGTGCGGGCCATGTCGGTCCTCCGCGCCCGGCTGTACGCCCTCGAGCTGGAGAAGCGGGCCAGCGCCCTCTCCGATGAGAGGCGGTCGCAGGTAGGTACGGCCGAGCGAAGCGAGAAGATCCGCACTTACAACTTCCCCCAGAATCGCATCACCGACCATCGCCTCGGCCTTACTAGCCACCGGCTGGTCCTGGTCCTGGAGGGCGATCTGGACGAGTTCATCGACGCGCTGGTCAGTTGGCAGGAAGAGAAGCGGCTGCAAGAGATAGCGGCGGGCGCGTAGAAAACCGCCTGAGCACCATCTCAGAGCTGATCCGGCAGGCGACCGCCCAGCTGGACGATGGTAGCGAGTCGCCACGCGGTCGGTCTACCGTCGAGTCTCTGTTGGCCCATGTGCTCGGGAGGCCGGTCTCGTGGCTGTACGCGCACGCCGAGTTATACCCCGCGCTAGACCAAATTGACGCCTTCCACGAGTTGCTCCGCCAGCTGTTGGCCGGAGTGCCACCGGAGTACCTGACCGGTCGGGCGGCCTTCCACAGCATCGAACTCCTCGTCACTCCTGCCGTGCTGGTACCGCGGCCTGAGACGGAAACGCTGGTTGACCTTGCCCTAGAGCGGTTGGCCGGCAGGCAGCGGCCTCGCATCGCCGACGTCGGAACGGGATCCGGTGCCATCGCCCTCGCCCTGGCCCACGCCCGCCCGGACGCACTGATCGTAGCCACCGAGCTGTCCTCTTCAGCTTTGCGCGTGGCGGCACGCAACGTGCAAGAGCAGAGACAGGAGGCGCGCGTGCTCCTGGTCCAGACCGATCTGCTGGAGGGCGTGGACGGCCGCTTTGACTTAGTGGCTGCTAATCTGCCCTACGTCAGCGACGGCGACCTGGAGGGCGTGTCGGCTGCAGTGTCACGTTACGAGCCATGGCTGGCCCTAGCCGGCGGCGCCGATGGGCTGGACCTGATGCGCCGCCTCCTGAGGCAGCTGCCCCGGCAAGTGCGGCCCGGGGGTTGGGCCCTGCTGGAGATCGGTGCGGGACAGGGGCAGGCGGCGTCTGAGGCGGCCCGGCTTGCGGTGCCCAGCGCTGAGCTCCGCGTTCTGCCCGATGCCTGGGAGCGCGATCGCGTGCTCACACTGAGGTTCGCCGGATGAGCGCCCTGATCCTGCCGCCCACCGATGCGTCAGTGCAGCTGGTGGCCCAGGCGCTGGTGCGGGGAGAGCTCTGCGTCATTCCCACCGACACGGTCTACGGAGTGGCGGCAGCGGTGGCCGCAGAGCCGGTGCGACGCCTGTACCGGGCCAAGGGGCGCCCCGAGTCGCGGCCGATTCCGGTGCTTCTGGCGGGGCTGGACGAGGTAGGCCAAGTGGCGGCACAGTGGCCGCCGGCCGCGGCCGCCATCGCCGCGTGTTTCTGGCCCGGCGCCCTCACGCTGGTGCTGCCGGCGCGCCATTGGCTGCCGGTCGAGGTGACAGGCGGGACGGGTACGGTGGGACTGCGGTGGCCGGCCGGTCGCTTGGTCCAGCAGGTCATTCGGATGGCCGGCGGCATGCTGGCCGTGACCAGCGCCAACCGGTCCGGGGAGCTCCCCGCCACCACCGCCGAGCAGGCCCTGGAGGCGCTCGGAGGGCTGGTGACCTACGTTCTCGATGGCGGAGACCTGGCGGGCAACCGCGCCTCCACGGTGGTGGCCATACGCGCCGGCGAGGTACAGGTCCTCCGCGAGGGACCCATCGAGCGCAGCGAGATAGAAGCGGTCGTGGGCAGCAGGCGGCCGGTTGATCACAGTTAGGAGCAGGACCTTGAAGATAGTGCTGGCATCAGACCACGCCGGGGCGACGCTGAAAGCCGACCTCGTGGAGTACGTCGCTTCGCTCGGGCATGAGACTCGGGACCTGGGCGCCGATGGCAGCTGTTCCGTAGACTACCCTCAGTTTGCCCAGCAGGCGGCCCGCGCAGTGATCGACGGACGGGCCGACCGAGCCATTCTCATTTGCGGCACCGGCCTCGGCATGAGCATGGCCGCCAACAAGGTACGCGGCATTCGGGCGGCGCTCTGCCACGAGTGCTACTCCGCTCGCATGGCCCGGGAGCACAATGACGCCAACGTCCTCTGCCTGGGGCAGCGTGTGGTTGGAGTTGGGCTGGCGCGTGACGTGGTGCGCACATTCCTGGAGGCGCAGTTCTCTCAGGGACCCAATCACCGCCGCCGCCTGGACATGATCGCGGAATCAGAGTCGGGCGCCGAAGCAGTATGAGAGCAGGCGGCGCCATAGCTCCGGCCGCGGTGGTCATGGTCCTGGGCGTGTGGCTGTCCTTGGAGACCGTGTCGCCGTCCGGATTCGACGCCGAACTCCATTGGCCCCTGCTCATCACTGCCGCCGGAGCCTGCTACATCCTGGGGTATCTAGTGGGAGGAGGTCCGTGGCAGATCTTCCTGGGGCTTCTCGCCACCGGCTCCGGCATAGTCATGTACGGGTTCAGTGGCGGCCTGCTGGAGTGGTCGCTGCTGCCGGAGCTCTGGCCGGTCTTCCTGCTGCTGCTCGGCATCGCCGGCCTAGCCTACCTGGTGGCCTCACACGACGCTCCCTGGCCCCTGGTCGTGCCCGCGCTGGGTACCCTGCTTACCGGCTCCACCGGCCTGCTCTATGCCCTGGGCCTGGTCACCCTGGACCCCATGGGACAACTCCGCCTTCTCTGGCCCGCCCTGCTGGTGTTGACGGGCCTGACCGGAATCCTCCAGGCCCTCTGGCACGCCGTCAGCCGTTGAGGCAAGTATGCTACTGGGGATAGACGCCTCCCGTTGCGACCCGGCTCTGGCCGGCGTCGGGCGCTACTCCACCGAGATGGTGCGCCATCTCGTCGGCCATCGCCGCCACCGCTACCGCCTCTACGCCAACGGCGCCGCCCGCCCGGACTGGTCGCGCCTTCCCGGGGTAGAGTGGCGCGACATCCCGTTCCCACGCCTGTGGACGCACCTGAGGCTATCCGCTGAGCTGTTGACGCAGCCGCCGGACCTGCTTTTCGTTCCCGGCCACGTCCTGCCAATCATCCGCCCCCGCCGGACGCTAGTCACCATTCATGACCTGGGGTACCGGCGCTTCCCCGAGTGCCATCCGCCGCGACAGCGCCTCTACCTGCGGTTGAGTACGGCCTGGAGCGCCCGTGTCTCCACCATGATACTGGTCGACTCGCGCGCCACGCAGGCCGATCTCGCCGCCGCTCACCCAGTCGCGGCCGCCAAGTCCACGGTCGTGTACCCGGGCGTCTCGGCGAGCTTCCGCCCCCAGGCCGCCGAGGTAGTGGAGGCCGCCCGGCGGCGTCTCGGACTGCCGGACCAGTACCTGCTCTTCGTCGGCACCATCCAGCCTCGCAAGAACCTGCTGCGGCTCATCAAGGCCCATGGCCAGGTACCGGAGGCGCCGTCGCTAGTGATAGTCGGCAGGCCCGGCTGGATGAGCGCGCCCATCATGGAGTACATCGAGAACGCCTCCCACCGCGTTCAGGTGCTGGACTCGGTCGCCGACGCCGACTTGCCCGCTGTCTACTCCGGTGCCACGGCCCTTACCTTTCCCTCGCTGTATGAGGGCTTCGGGATACCAGCGCTGGAAGCGATGGCCTGTGGCACAGCGGTAGTAGCCTCCACCACATCATCGCTACCCGAGGTGGTGGGAGGCGCCGGCATCCTGGTCGATCCCCTCTCCGTGGACGGCATTGCCGCCGCCATTCGCCGCATCATCGCGGAGCCGGACCTACGATACGAGTTGGGAGCCCGCGGTCGCGAACGCTCGCGCCACTTCACCTGGCCGACCGCCGCTCGTCAGGCACTAGAGGTCATGGAGGCGCTGTTTGATCAGGCCTCGTGAGCGGCTACTGGTAATCAAGTTGGCCGACCTCGGCGACGCCATCACGGCCACCCCCGCCCTCCATGCCCTGCACGCCGCCTACCCGTCCGTGCGCCTCGATGTGCTCACCTCGGCCGTAGGGGCGTCGGTGATGGCGGACCTCCCGGAGGTGGATCGGGTGCTGGTCGCTGACCGGCACCTGCTCGACTCGCCGCGCTCCGCCCTCCGCCCCTCTGCCTGGCGGCGCACGCTCGCGCTCATCGGCGACCTCCGCCGGCACCGGTACGACACCGTCATCTTCATGCACCACCTCACCACCGCCATGGGCGCACTGAAATGGCGAATCCTTGCCTCCGCGCTCCGTCCCGCCCACACCGTCGGCCTGGACAACGGTCGTGGTCGCTTCTTCGGCACGCGCGTTCCCGACCTGGGCTTCGCAGCGCTACACGAAGTAGAGTATGCCCTCCGACTCGCCGAGGCCGTCGGAGCGCCGCCAGCCAGCCCCTGCCTGCGCGTCAGCCTTACGCCGAAGGCGGAGGAGGGTGCCCGTTCGCTTCTCGGCACCCTGCAGCGGCAGAGATTCGCGGTGGTGCATCCCGGCTCCGGCTCGTACAGCCTCGCCCGACGCTGGGCGCCGGAGCGGTTTGCCGCCGTGGCCGATGAGCTGGTGCGCCGCTACGCCTTGCCCGTGGTGGTAGTGGGTAGCGCTCACGACGGCGTGGACGAGTTCGTGAGCGCCGCTCACGAGCGCCACCACAATCTGGCCGGTCGCACCGACGTGCCCACCCTCGCCGCTGTACTGCGCTCTGCCGCCTTCTTCCTCGGCGGCGACAGCGGCGTAGTGCACCTGGCCGCCGCCGCCGGCACACCGCTTCTCTCTCTCTTCGGCCCGACGGACCCGCGTGCCTGGGGGCCGTGGCGGCCGCCCGCTTGCGGTTCCGCTCCCGCCGCCGTGCTGCAGGGCCACTGCCCCTACGATGGACCTTGTCTCTATCGCGGCCACACCCTGGGCCAGCGGGACGGCTGCCCGGGACACGACTGCCTCCGCGATCTGACGGTACCCATGGTACTGGAGCGAATCCGTGCCCTTGCCCTACTCTGAACCGGCATCGCCCCGCGGACGAATCCTCGGCGTCCGGGTGGACTGCGTGACCCGCAGCCGAGCACTAGAGGCTATCCGAGACTATCTGCAGCAACACCATACCCGTCAGGTTGTAACCCTCAATCCCGAAATGCTCATGATGGCCCGGCGCGATCCCGACCTGTACTCCGCCATCGAACAGGCCGACCTGGTGACAGCCGATGGGGCCGGCCTGCTCGTCGCCGGACGTCTGCTCGGGCTGGCGCTACGCGAAAGAATCACCGGCGTCGACCTCGTGCCTGATCTCTGTCGCCTGGCTGCCGAGAGGAAGGAGGCCGTGTTCTTCCTCGGGGCGGGCCCGGGAGTGGCCACGAAGTGCGCCGATTCCCTGGCGGCAGCCATACCCGGCCTGAAGGTAGCGGGCAGCCACTCCGGATCCCCTTCGCCGGCGGAGGAGCAGTCCATCTGCCGCTCGGTCAACGCCGCCGGGACCGGCATCCTGCTCGTCGCCTATGGTGTGCCGGCGGAGGAGAAGTGGATCGCTCGCAACCGGCAGCGGCTCGACGTGAAGGTGGCGGTGGGGGTGGGCGGCGCGTTCGACTTCATCGCCGGGCGGGTCCCCCGGGCTCCCCGGTGGATGAGAGGGGCCGGACTGGAGTGGGTCTACCGCCTCTGGAAGCAGCCCTGGAGGTGGCGCCGCATGATGGCTCTGCCCCATTTCCTGGCGCTGGTCCTTGCCCAGGCCGTGCGGGCTCGCCTAACATGACCGCATTCGGACCCCGAGGGAAGGCATAGCTGTGGCTCTTGCGACCTCTGCCGAGGTTCTGCCGCGCCTGCGCGAGGCGGCCGGCCATGTGGTGCTGGTGGTGGGCGATGTCGTCCTTGACCGCTACGTCATCGGCCGGGCCCAGCGCCTCTCGCGCGAAGCGCCGGTCCCCGTTCTGGTGCACGAGAGCTCCTTCGCCGTGCCCGGCGCTGCCGCCAACCCCGCCCTCAACGTGCGCGCCTTGGGCAGCCGAGCACTGCAGGTCGCCCTCGTTGGGGACGACCAGCCGGGCAACGAACTGCTCGATCTTCTGCACCGCGCCGGCGTGGAGACCGAGGGAGTGGTCCGAGCAACAGGTCGGCAGACGACCGTCAAGCAGAGGTTCCTCGCCCGCGGTTCTCTCAGCTTTCCCCAGCAGCTGGCCCGGGTTGACTACCTCGACCCCGAACCCATCGCCGAAGCGTTACAGCGCCAGATCGCTGCTCAGGTGAGCAGCCAGTCGCTGCAGGCCGACGCGCTGCTACTGAGCGACTACCAAGGGGGCGTCATCGGCGAAGCGGTGCTCAATGCCTGTCTGGAAGCCCGGCGCCTTCATGGCCTTCCTCTCTGTGTGGACGCGCAGACGGACCTCTGGCGCTTCCGCGGCGCCTCCCTGGTGAAGTGCAACCAAGCGGAGGCGTCCCGGGCCCTCGGCCGGCGTCTGGCCACCGAAGTCGACTTCGCCGTCGCGACGGCGGAGATTCGCAGCCGCCTGGAGGTGGACGTGGTGGCCATCACGCGCGGCGCTGAGGGGATGACCCTGTGCGCCGAAGCCGGGGGCTGCCTGCACCTGCCCGCGCCCAACCGCAGCGAGGTCTTCGACGTCGTTGGCGCCGGCGATACCGTCATCGCCATCATGGCCTTGGGGTGGGCGGCGGGCTGGCCGCACCCTCTCGCTGCCACCGTGGCTCAGCTGGGCTCGGGTGTGGTCATACAGCGACTCGGCAACGCCACCCCCACCTACCCCGAACTCGAGGAGGCCGCGCGCCGATGGCTGTGACGCCCGCGCCCATCCTGACCTCGCTGGACGAGGCCTCGGTCTGGACCCAGGCCCAGCGCGACAGCGGTCGGAAGGTCGTGCTTACCAACGGCCACTTCGACCTGCTTCACGCCGGACACGCCACCTACTTGCAGGCGGCGCGGCTCCTGGGCGACGCCCTGATCGTGGGAGTGAATGACGACGCCGCCACTACCGCCCTGAAAGGGCCGCAGCGCCCGCTCATCCCCGCCACTGAGCGGGCCCTGCTCCTTTCCCACCTGCGCGCCGTGGACTGCGTCGTCATCTTCCCGCAGTACACCGCCGACGCCCTGCTCAGGTACGTTCGCCCCCATGTCTATGTCAAGGGGGGCGACTACGATCTCTCATCACTGCCGGAGGCCGCGACGGCAGCCGAGGTCGGGGCGGAGATGGCCTTCATTCCACTGGTCCCGGGACACTCAACCACTAGCGTGCTGCAGCGCATCCTATCTCGCTTCGCTCCATGAGCGCGCCCGGCGTCGTCGACCGCCGGGGGATCGCCGGCGCGGCCGCCCTGGTGGCGGTAGGCAACGTCGCCAGCCGCGCCCTCGGACTGGTACGCGAAGCCTTCATAGCCAACCGCTTCGGCGCCGATGGTTCGGTCAGCGCCTTCCGTGTCGCCAACCGAACTTACAACCTGCTCTACGAGCTGCTAATCGGCGGCGTGATGGCCTCGGCGTTGGTACCCGTCTTGTCCGAGTATGCCGAGAAAGACCGGCTCGAGTACCGACGCCTGCTGACATCACTCAGCTTCGTGCTTCTTGTCATCGTCGGTCTGGCGCTGGTCGCTCTGGAGGTGGCCGCTCCGCTGGCGGCAGACGCCATGGGCAGCGGGTTTGGACCGGAGCTGCACGCGCTCACCGTTGAAATGCTGCGGGTGGTCTTCCCCGCTGTGCTCCTCATGTCCCTTGCCGGTCTGCTCTCAGCCGCCCTCTACTCCCTCAAGCGGTTCCTGTTTCCGTCGTTCTCAGCGGCCATCTTCAATATCGGCCTCATCGCCGGCGCCGTCATCCTCGCGGAGCAACACCGGGCCGTGGCGCTCGCCTATGGCGTCCTTGTGGGTGCCGCCGCGCAACTGCTGCTGCAGCTGGTGGGGCTCTGGCGAGCGGGCATTCGGCCGGCTCGCTGCCTGCTGCACCCGGCCCTCAAGCGCATTCTCCTCCTCGCCCTGCCCATCCTCGGCAGCCTTGCCGTCGGCCAGGCGCAGGTGGTGATCGACTCAAACCTGGCCTCTCGGACCGGCGAGCAGTCCCTAGCCTGGATGGCCAACGCCACCACCCTTATCCAGTTCCCCCTCGGGCTGGTCGCCACCGCCATCTCCGTGGCCAGCCTGCCCCAACTGGCGCGACTCGCCTTGTCGGACCGAGACGGCCACGAGTTTGCCGCCACACTGGCCTTCGGGCTGCGGCTGGTAACGCTCCTCATCCTGCCCGCGACGGCCGCACTGGTCGCCATCGGAGCACCGCTCATCGAGCTGATGTTCGAGCACGGCGCTTTCACGCCTGCCGATTCCGTGGCCGTCACGGCCGCGCTGCACCTGTACCTGCTCGGCTTGCCTGCCGCGGCACTGGATCAGTGCCTGCTAATGGCCTTCTACGCTCGAGGCGACACGCTGCGCCCCGCCCTAGTGGGTGTGGCTGGGGTGGGCATCTATCTTGCAGTCGCCCTTGCCACCATGAACTCGATGGGGATGCTCGGTCTGGTGTTGGCGAACTCATGTCAGTGGGTCGGCCACCTCGCGCTAATGTCTTGGCTGGCGATACGCCGCCTCCCCGCGCTGGGAGCACAGCCTCTGATCCGGCCGCTCGCCCAGGCACTGGGGGCGTCGGTCGGCGCCTTCGGTGCCATGGCGTTGGCCCTGCAGGCGCTTGGGGCAGCCACCGCCTGGGGCCTCCTCGGGGAGTTGGTTCGGGTAGCCGCCCCGGCCGTCGCCGGAGCGCTCACCTATGTCTTGCTCTTGCGGCTGTCCGGCAACGGCGATCTGGACAGCGCCTGGCAAGCCTTCCGGGGCCGGCTGCGGCCGGGCTCCCGGGCCGTCTAGGGTGATATCATGACTTCGCATCGACTCACCCGCTCCGTCGGTGCGCCCGCACCGTCGCCGGCCTCCGGGAGCCTTTCATCGGGTACGCCCTTCCGCCGGCTGCAAACCCGTCCTCTGAACCAGCGCCGGTCGCGCATCTCTCTGGGCAGGCTGGCCAACCTGGGCCTACTGCTGGTCGAGTTGGCAGCCGTGGCGGCACTGGCCTGGTGGGTATACACGTCCATCGCAGAGTGGCGCAGCTTGGCTGAGGCAGAGCCCCTACCCGCGGGCACAACCGAAACCAGCTGGATGGCCACAAACACCGTGCTGCCCGGGGGACACGAGGCGCCTTCCCAGGCATCCGTTCCCGCCCACCTGCGCGCCCTCATTCAGCCGACCGCCATGGTTCCGCTGCCGACGGCCGCGCCGGGACGAGCATCGCGCCTCGTCATCGAGAAGACCGGCGTGGACGCGCCCGTCCTTCAGGGCGACAGTGACGAGCAGCTGCGAATGGGCGTCGGCCACCGCCTAGGGACGGCGGGCCCGGGGCAGGTCGGGAACATGGTGCTGTCGGGTCACAACGACATCTACGGGCAGGTCTTCCGCGATCTCGATCGCTTGGCCGAAGGGGACCTCATCACGGTATACTCACGGGGCGAGCCCTTCACCTATGTGGTGAAGCAGAAGCTTATCGTAGAGCCGACGGACCTGTCCGTGCTGGAGCCATCGCAGCGACCGATCCTGACGCTCATAAGCTGTTACCCCTACCTGGTGGACTCGCACCGTATCGTGGTGATTGCCGAACTGAGTCACTGAGAGCGAGGAGTGTCGCTTGGCTAAGAGGAAAACTGCCCGACAGAAGCGCACCCGCGTGGCGCGTCCGTCGCCAGTAGCGAGCCCGCCCGCACCCACCGTTGCCTCGCCGCCGCCGGCTGCGCCCACGAGTTCGGGCACTGATGAACTCCGGGCCGAGTACCAGTACGTGCTGACCGACCTCAAGCGGATCGGTATTACCACCGCTGCCATGTTCGCCCTCCTGGTGGTGCTGGCCCTGGTCATCACCTAGCACCGTCAGGCCCCCTGGCGAGCCGCGCTTGATTTGGCACGCAACTTGCAATAGGGTCACTGCCAAGTAGCTTATGTTAGCCGGCGCCGCCCGAGTGGCGCGAAGCGATGGCGGAGGCAGTGATGTACCAGACTCTCAGTGCGCGTAATGATGTTTACATCACACCACAGGCGATCATCGCCAACGCCCTGCTGCAGATGTCGGCCCTGGAACTCGACCAGGCTGTCAGTGAGGCCCTCGCCGAGAACCCCGCCCTGGAGATGCCCTCTCCGGTGGTCTGTCCCCGCTGCGGAACTCCCCTAGCCAACGGGATCTGCCCTCTGTGTGCGACCCACGGCCGCAACGCCGAGATCCGACGCGACGAGGACGGCTGGTGGAACGATGACTCGCGCTGGCGAACGCGAAACATCCCGCTGGGAGAGGAGGACGATTTCGACCCCCTCACCCTGGTAGCCGCGGAGACGACGCTGGCCGAGCACATGCTGGAGCAGTTGGCGCCGCTCCTTGAGCCGGACGAACTAGAGATCGCCGTCTACATCACCGACTCTCTGGATGTGCATGGCTTCTTCACCGTCCCGCTGGAGGAGGCGGCCGAGCACCTGCATTGTACCCAGGAGCGGATAGAGGCGGTTCTCGCCAAGGTGCACACCATCGATCCGCCCGGAGTGGGTGCTCGATCGGTGCAGGAGGGGCTGCTCATTCAGCTCGCCCAGCTCGAGAACGCCAATGGGTACACGGAGCCCGCCCGGCGCATTCTCAGCGAATGCTGGGACTCCTTCTCCCGCCTGAGCCTGGACGCCATCGCCCGCCGGCTGCGTCTCTCCGAAGACGACGTGTCGGAGACTATCACCTTCATCGGGCGCAACCTGAACCCCTTCCCGGCCAACATCAACTGGAGCGGGCCGGGACCCCGCAGCGAGGGCGGCTCCCTTCAGCCCGATATCATTGTGCGGTCGCGACCGGGAAGCGAGAGCAAGTACGAGATTGAGATCCCGGACAGCCGGCGCTACCGCCTGCGCGTGAACGGTCTCTACCAGCAGATGGCCCGGGACATCAGGGCCGGCGACTGCCAGGCGACCTACGCGGAGTCCGAACACCTGCGCGAGCACCTCGCGCAAGCCAGGCTCTTCATCAACTGCGTGCGGCAGCGTTGGCAGACATTGGAGCGAATCGCGCTCGCCCTGGTGGACATTCAGGAGGAGTTCCTAGACAAGGGGTACCGGCACCTCCGGCCTTTGACTCGCTCTGAGCTCGCCGATATAGTCGGGGTGCATGAGTCTACGGTCGGCAGGGCAGTGGCCAACAAGGCCATAATGCTGCCCAACAACCGGATCATCCCACTCTCGGACCTTTTCGACGGTTCCCTGGCGGTGAAGTGCGTCATCGAAGAGATAGTGCTCCAGGAGAACGAAGCCCTGAGCGACCAGAAGATCGCGGACGTCCTCCAGTCTCGGGGCTACAACCTGGCCCGACGGACGGTGGCCAAGTACCGGGACGCGGTGGGGATTCCACCGGCGCGGGTGCGAGCCGCCCTGAAGACGCGCGCCTGGCGCCCGCTGTGGGTGCCACCCGAGCACGCCGGCGCCTTCTAGACTTCACTATCGGGAGGACCCCGCTCCTCATCGGGGTCGCGGTCCTGATCGTCGCGGCTCTGAGCCTTGGCTATGTCGTTCAGAGCCGTCTGCCCGTCGCTGACGTCGCCCTCGAATCCAGCTGGGGCGGTGACCCCCTCACCGTCGCCATCGGCGTCGACGGGATGCCGCTCTCCTTCACCCGCAGCGGTGAACGCGTGGGCCTGTGGCCGGATCTCTTTGACCAGGCCCCGCTCGCCAGCCGATCCTGGTCCGTACTGAGCACCTCCGAGTCCGATGCCGCTGCCGCGGCCGCTGCCGGAGCCGCCGACGTGGCGCTGCTGCCGGTGGTGCGTGGCCAGAGCGCCTTTGGCCTGACAGTGTCGGAGCCCCTGGCCAGTCACTCCGGTTCCCTCTTCGCCCTTGCCCCCATTCTGGGCACCGAATCCCTCGCCGGGCAGTCAGTGGCTTGGTCCGGCGCCGAGGGTCTGGTCCCGGTGCTAATGCGGCTCGGGGCCGAGCCCGTCGCCACCATGTCGGTGGACGACTGCCTGACCAGGGTACTCACCGGAACCGTAGTCGCTTGTGCTATGGACGAGGCGGTGGGGCGAGCGCACGCCGCTGCCCTCGGCCTGAGTGAGCGCCTGCTGATCGTCGGCAGCCCCATAGCCACCATCGACTACATCCTGGCCTGGCGGCCGGCCGATGGCGTGGCCGCAAAGGTACTGCCACGCTGGATTGCCACGGCGTCCGAGGCGGGCGTGCTGCCCAGCCTGCAACGGCAGTGGCTTGGAATGCCCCTGCAGACGCGCATGGCTCCCAGCTGGACCGGCATTAGCAGCGGACTGGCGGCGGCCTTGGCCAGCGTGTCAATGGTTGCCGTCGCCGTCGGGCTCCAGAACCGCCGGCTGCGGTCGACCATCTCCCGGCGAGCGCGCGCCTTGGCGCGCTCGGAGCCACGACACGCCGCGGCCTTCCAGGCCACCCGCGACGCGGTCTTCGTTCTCGAGCCGCGCGAGCTGACCATCCTCGAGGCCAACCAACGCGCCTACGAGCTAACAGGTCACGAACCCGGCCGGCTGATTGGAGTGCAGTTCACTGAACTTCTCCCGGCTCGACAGCGGCGACTACTGCGCCGGACCTTCCTGGACGAGGAGCCGGTGGACCTGGATGACCTGCCGTTAGTTCACACGGAAGGCACTGTCGCCACCGTGTCCCTTCATAGCTTCGTGGTGGCAACCGCGTCTGGGACCGAGCGAGTGTGCCTGGCCACCGATATGACTGAGAGTATCGGCAATCGGCGCGAGGTCGACCGCCTGGCCGACCTCGCACGGCGCCTGATCCAGGCGGTACCGGTGCCCCTGCTCGTCATCGATGCCGCCGGGCAAGTGCTGGCGGCCAACCCAGCAGTGACGCGAATCGGACTGCCCGAGGACGCCGCCGGCCAACCCGTGGACAACTTGCTCCAGTCCACGCCGGAGCCCATGGGCAAGCAGATAGCCTCGCTGGTAGGCCGGCGCGACGGCAGCAGCCAGGCAACGACTGTCATGGCTGGAGCCGACAGCGAGTCCGGTGTGCCCGGTACACTCGCCCCGCTGGGAGAGGACACAAACCCTTGGGGAGCGCTCCTCGTGGTGGCAGAAGCGACCGATGGCGGCCCAGCACCCGGCCAGGATCAGCGCCTCGACGTGCTAAGTGCCCTCGGACAGGTCTCCGGCGTTCTGGCACACGACATCCGCTCTCGCGTCACCAACGCCAGCCTGGGTGTGCAGATGCTGGAGGAGGGACTCCCGCCCGACGACCCGGACCGGGTGTCGGTCCGCATCGTGCGCGAGGAGATCGACTTCACCATGGAGATGGTGGACGACATCCTGACGCTGCTACGGCCGGGCAAGGTGCAGCGTGATGCTTGCCGCGTGGACGAGATTCTGGAGCGTGTAGTTGTGGCGCAGGCGTCCCTGAGTCATAGTAGTGGCGTAGAAGTGCTGGCGTCGCTCGCCTCGGGGATACCGGCCGTAACCGGAGACCCGGTGCAGCTCGAGCGCGCCCTCACCAACCTGGTGAAGAACGCTATCGAGGCCTCGCCCGTGGGCGGAGTGGTTAGTGTGGGCGTCGAACTGCTCGCCGGAGCCGCCCGCGTCAGTGGTCGTGATGAACTGCGCGTCACCATAGCGGACCAGGGTGCGGGGATACCACCCCACATCCGCGGACGGCTCTTCGAGCCCTACGCCACCGGCAAGCGTGGCGGGACCGGGCTGGGGCTTTCTATCGTGAAGAAGATCATAGATGAGCACAGGGGACGGATCGAGGTGGGTAGCCGCGTCAATAGCGGAACGACCTTCACCGTCTACCTACCTGTAAGTAGGGATTGAGGTCAGAAATGCCCGGAAGCATCCTTATCGTTGAAGACGACGTCAGTACCAGGCTCTTTCTGGCCACGTCGATCCGCCGCGATGGCTATGTGGTTCGCGAGGCCAGCACGGTAGAGGAGGCCCTAGACCAACTCCAGAAGCATCCCATCGACCTAGTGATTCTCGACCTGGGGCTGCCCGACCGTTCCGGGATGGAGCTGCTTCCGGAGGTCACCGCGTCCGATCCGAATCTGCCCGTAATCGTCCTCACGTCGTCGCAAGAGCCTGCCGACGCCGTGCTGGCCATGAAGCTTCGCGCCTGCGACTTCCTCATAAAACCCCCGAATCTTGTGTCTCTGAAACAGATCATCGCCCACCTCCTCAACACCGCTCAGCTGCACGATCACATCGAGGTGCTCAAGTCCAGCCAGGGAGACGCGTCTCAGCCCTTTGTGCTGGGCAAGAGCCGGGCTATGGGGCAGGTGCTGGAGATGGTCGAGGACGTCGCGCCGCTGCCGACGAGTGTCCTCATTCTGGGCGAGAGCGGAACCGGCAAGGAGCGCATCGCCAGGCTCCTCCACGACCGGAGCCCTCGGGCCAGGCACCCGTTCATTGCCGTCAACACCGCTGCCATACCCGACAATCTGATGGAGAGCGAGTTCTTCGGCGCCATGCGCGGTTCATACTCAGGCGCCACCAAGGATCGCAAGGGTATCATCGAGCACACCCACGGCGGGACCCTCTTTCTGGATGAGATCAGCTCCATGAAGCCCGACCTTCAGGTGAAGCTGCTGCGCGTCCTCGAGGACGGCAAGGTCCGTCGGCTGGGATCGAGCTCCGATATCGAGGTGGACACGCGGATCATCAGCGCCTCCAACCAGGACCTACAGGAGATGATCCAGGCGGGCACGTTCCGCGAGGATCTCTACTACCGGCTGGCGGTGGTGGTCATCGAGTTGCCGCCCCTGCGGGAGCGCCTAGAGGACATCCCCGACCTGACGGCCGCCTATATCGATCACTTCAACCGCGAGCTGAGCCGCTTCGTGGAAGGAGTGACACCGGAAGCGCTATCCTGCCTGAAGGCCTACTCCTGGCCCGGCAACATCCGGGAGCTCCGCAACGTGATCGAGCGGGCCATGATCAGGGCCAAGGAGGGCGAGATCGGGCTGGAGCACCTGCCGCGGGAGCTCCAGAGGGTCAGTTTGAGAGCGATCTCGCCGCGGCCCACCGCCAGGGACGATCCCGGACGCCTCGCCCACTCCCTGGTTGACTATGATAAGCAGCTTATCAGCCAGGCGCTGGTACAGGCCGACGGAGACCGCGAGTATGCCGCCAGGCTACTCGGCATCACCGTCGAGGAGATGGACCGCCGGCTGGCCGCCTCGAGCTGACCCCCACCCTGGCATACTAATTGCAGTTAGCCCTCGGGTGACGCCGCAAGGCGTCGGCATCTTCGCCCGAGGGTTCGCTTTGCCCATGGTCCCACAGCGCGTACTCCTGGTTGACGATCAGCCCGCGGCGCTACACTTCCTGCGCAGCGGCCTTCTGCACGCCTGGCCCTCCTGTCAGGTGGACTTGGCCGGCAACGCGACCCAGGCCGAGCCGCTCATCCGGCGGCACCGCTATGACGCCATGATTACCGACTACCACCTAGGAGACGGCACCGGGCTGGACCTGGCCCGGCTGGCCCGGCGACGACTGCCGCTGGCTACCATCGTTCTCACTTCGGCTTCGCCGTATGCCCTTGCCGATGCAGAGATCGAGGCGCGCGAGTGCTGCATCGGTCTGTTGCCGAAGCCCATCGAGTTCAGTCGACTCCTGCAGTCACTGCAGGTAGATCCGGTGGTGGTGCCATGACTCTCGCGCTGGACAGTGAACTTCTTCGCATCGCCATGGCAGTTGTGCTCTTCCTGCTGGGCGTCGTCGCCCTTATAGCCGGCCTGCGCCTTATCCTTGCCGGCGAGTACCGCGACGGCATGAAGGAACTGGTGGCGCAGTCCACCCGGGTCAGCAAGCGTGGCGTCACCGAGCAGAGCGTGGCCCCCATCATCGAGGCCACCTCCCGGCTTATTGACTCCGTGGCCGGCCTCGTCCGGACGGCCTTCGGCATGGGAGCCTTCCTGTGTCTTCTCGGTGTCGCTCTGTGCACCATCTCTGTTTGGATCATTTGGGTCACGCTACCGTGATTGGAGGTTCCATGGCCGATGTAAGCGCGGTCCCCGGCGCACTCCCCCTCAACCTGCGGGACCAGCGAACTCAGCACACTACCATCGTCACTACCGACCTCGAGATGGCCTCGCTTGGCGGTGAGGGCACGACCCTAGTGCTGACCGGTCGAGCCGGAGACGCCCCGGCGATCCCTCACTGGCTTGCCCGCTCCAGCAGCATCAACTGCGTCCGTCTCTTGGGCGTGCCTGAGATAGAGAACCTCTCGCCGACTTCCGCGGAGCGGTTGGTCGTCTTCGGTACGCGCGAGGTGGCAGCGGAGCTGACGAAGCGCCTCGACGGCGCCGTCGCGCTAGTGGTGGAACCGGCGCAGGACGCGCAGGTCGCCGCCGCCATCGCGCGCGCCCTGCCGAGCGGACTCGCGAACGAGCTCTCGGCTGAGGCCCTGCGCGACCCGGAGCTCTGGAGCGCCCTGCACCTGGAGCAGTTCCTGGGCACAGCCATCCGCCTCACGCGTCAGGAAGGCGGGACAGCTTGGCTCTCGCGCGCGGCCCTCGTGACCGAGGCGGCTCTAGCGGTAGGAGTAGGCCAGGATCTCCTGCGACGGCTCGGCGATCGAGTTCTGCAGGGGACTGGTGCCGTCGGCGGGGAGACGGACGCTTCGTCGATGCGGGCTCTCCTATCGGGGCGGCCCGAACCGTTGGCCGTCCACCGGCTCTGGGAGGACTACGCGGTCGCCCAGTCGCTCTTGGCCGAGGCACCCGTCGTCCGTACTCTGGTGGCCAATCTAGTGCCCGCCGGGAGCGGCACCGTAGTCAGCATGCTCTACGGCCTGGCCGACAGCCGCCTCGAGTGGATCCAAGCGCTGATGGCCGAGGGGCCTCAGGGCGCCGAGATGCTGGCCCGCTGCATCGCCTGGCAGGATGACCCCAGCGCTCGCCAAGGTTGCGTGGCGGCCGCAGTCGCCGGCGTGTCCGACGCCACCGCGGTGGCCACGTTGGTGCGCGCCCTGGACGGACTGGTGGGTGCCGACGTGGTGGCGCCGGCAGTGGAAGCGCTCCGGTCACTCGCCCCCAGCAACCTGGCCGCCGTGCACTACATCCTCGCGGGGACGGCCATGGCCGCGCGAGTACTGGAGGCACCCGCACTCGCACTGGGGCTGCCGGGCGCAGACTCCGGCCAAGCGGTCGAGTCCGGCATTGAGGCGGCCCTGAGCACGGCCGACTCCCTGCGCGCGAATCTGCTGTTCCAGCTCGGTCGGTCGGCGGAGGCCAAGGGAGACTGGCAGGAAGCGGCCACTCGCTACCACGCCGCCTGGCAGTCTGGCCAGCGACTGTCAGTCTACGCCGGCGCGGCGGCGCGCGCCCTGAGTAGAGCCGGGCGTTACGACGACGCCATCCAGGTGCTGGACTCCGTTGGAGCCACCCTTCCGTCCGATCCCTCGCTGCTTGTGCAACGCGCCGAAGCCTACCTCGGTCTCGGCTGGGCCGATGAGGCGTTGCAGACGGCCCAGTCGGCTGTCGCCCTCTGCCCCGATTCCGCCTTCGCCCGTGCCGCTGCCGGTCGCACGCTCCAGGCCGCCAGCCGCCTCTCCGAGGCGGAAGCCGAGTGGATGGAGGCCGTGCGACTGCGGCCCGCCGACGCCGACGCCCACCTCGACCTGGGCCACTGTCGCTCGGCACTGGGCGACCAGGTCTTGGCGCGGCTCGACTTCGAGCGCGCCGTGGACTTGCGGCGCGACCACCGTGAGGCCTGCAAGGCGCTGGCGGCGCTGTTGCTGCGGCAGGGCGACCATGCCGGCGCCATCCACCACCTGGAACGTCTGTCGGAACTAGAGCCGGCGGACGCACAGGTGCGGGTGCAGCTCGCTGAGGCTCTCGATGCCTCGCGTCAGAACGAACGCGCCGAAGCCGCCTGGCAAGAGATTCTCGAGCAGGTGTCCGATGACTGGGATGGCTTGCTGGCCACCGGCGCCGCTCTGCGGCGAGCCGGCCGCTTCGATGACGCCGTCAAGACCCTGAAGCGCGCCATTGCCACCGACCCCTCTGCCGTTGCAGCCGGGATTGAGCTCGCCCAGAGCCTCGAAGCGGCCGGACGGACGGAGGAAGCCCTGGAGGAGTACAACGCCGTCGTCCGGCGCTTCCCCCAGGAGCCTCTTGCCCACTATCACCTGGGCCGATGTGCAGCCCGAATGGGACAGGTAGATGAGGCCATCGCCTCCCTTCAGGAGGCTATCGAGCGCGACCCGGCCCTGTCCGAGGCGCACTACGAGCTCGGGCAGCTACACGAGCATCGAGGGGCACGGGCCGAGGCACTGGAGTCATACCGTGCCGCTGCTCTCGGCTCAGGCGGCAACCCCCACTATCACGGTGAAGCGGGGCGCCTCTGCCTTGGCCTGGGCCGGTACGAGGAGGCCGTCCAGCACCTGCGCCGGGCCACCGCGGGGCCGGCAGCCGACGCCGAGACCTACGCCGCTCTCGGAGACGCCCTCTTCCATCGCGGCGCCGACGAGCAAGCCATGGCTGCCTACCGAAGCGCGGTCGACGGCGAGCCCACCAACCCGTCCTACCATGGCCGGCTGGCTCAGTCGGCCCTCAGGCTGGGCCGGGTCAACCAGGCCCTGCGGGAGGCCGAGGAGGCGGTTCGCTTAGCTCCCGACGATCCCGAGTACTTGGCGCTCAAAGCCCAACTGCTGCTGGACATGGGTCGCTCCCTGACTGCCACCGAGGTGCTGCGGCGCGCCGTCTCCCTCCCCGGTGGCGACGCCTTCCGGGCCGTGCTGGGCGCCGCCTACCGTCGCTCGGGGAACCTGGAGGCGGCCGAAGCCGAACTCACGGCCGCCGTCGGGCAGCGCCCCGACGACCCGCTCATCCATGAGGAACTGGGTGCCCTCTATGCCGCCCGCGGCGATGTCGAAGGCGCCCTGCGCGAGGTGCACCACGCCCTCGAACTGGAGACAGACAGCATCGATGCCCGTGTCCGGTTAGCCACCGCCCTGGCTGACCTGGGCGAGGCCGAGGAGAGCTGCGAGACCTTGAGACAGACGGTCGAGGCAGCTCCGGAGAGAGGATCAGCGCACGCCGCCTTCGGCCTGGTGCTGGAGCGCCTGGGCCGACTCTCCGAGTCCCACGCTTCTCTCGAACGCGCCGCCTCTCTGGATGAGCAGTCGACTGCCACCCTCATCGCCCTGGGACGGGTCTGCCGGAAGCTGGGCGACCATCAGGGCTCGCTGCAGCATCTCCGCGCGGCGGAGGCCAACTCGGCGGACCATCCCGAGGTGCACCACCAGATGGGGCTGACGCTCACGGCCGTCGGTCGAGCCCACGACGCCTACCGCCATCTGCATGAGGCTCTACGCTTGACCGGTCCCTCCGGTCCCATCCTCGAATCGCTGGGCCGCGCGCAGCTGGCTGCCGACGAGGTGGATGCCGCCATCGCCACGCTCGAGAAGAGCATTGGCTGCGACCCCAAGGCCGAAGGCCCCCGCGAGGCGCTTGCCCGCGCCTTCGCCGCCAAGGGCTGGAACCAGGAAGCGGTGGACCAACTGACGGAGGCGGCCGAGGACCATCCCGCATCGGCGTCCCTCCGGCTGGCACTGGCAGAACTGCTTCGCGGGCGAAGCCTGCACACCCCGGCGGCCGCCGCGCTACAGCAGGCGGCCCGTCTTGCCGGCCCCGACCCGGAACTGCTGCAGCGTATCGCCGACGCCCTGATGAGAAACGGCGAAAGCCACGAAGCCAAGCCGGTGCTCCAGCGCGTCCGGGAACTGGTGCCGGACTCCTGGGCCGCCGGGCTTGCCCTCGTTGACGCCCACCTGGCGCTCGGCGAGCACCACGAGGCGAAGGCGCTTCTGGAGGATCTGGTCTCCCGGCGTGAAGCCAGCGCCGAGGCCCACTACCGCCTCTCTCAGCTTCACCTGCAGGAAGGCGAGCCTCAGCTGGCACTCGAGTCGGCTACCAAGGCGGTAGCCCTCGAACCCGACGACGCCGCCATTCGCGCTCACCGGGCCAAGGTGCTCGCCAAGTGTGGCGCTGTGTTGCAGGCCCTGCCCGAGGCGCAGCGAGCCGTGGAACTCAGCCAGGACAATCCGGACGCGGTCGCCACCCTTGCCGCCCTGCTCACGGCGAGCGGCCGCTACCAGGACGCCCTGGGGTGGTATGAGCATGCAACCGAACTCGAACCCGGCGACGCCTCCCTCTGGCGTGAGCGCGGACGGCTGGCCCTCAGTCTTGACAACCCGGAGTTGGCGGCGCAGTCACTTCAGCGGGCGGTCGAACTGCGGCCCGACAGCAGTGAGTCGTTCAGTCTGGCCGCCGAGGCTCTTGATCGAGCCGGCCGGCTTGAATCGGCCATCGACATGGCCCGAAGAGCTCACGACCTTGAGCCGGACTCAGTCGACCTTCGACTGAGGCTCGGTCGCCTCCTGCGCCGTGGCCGGCGGCTCTCGGAGGCGGCGGAGGTCCTCGAGGCCGGCGGCGACAGCGTCCCTCGGGAGTTCGTCCTCGAGCGGGCTCGCGTGCTTGCCGCCCGTGGGCGTCACGAGAAAGCCCTTCGCCTGTACCAGCAGACGCTGGAGCGCTCGGCCGACAACCTCGAGACGCTGTTGGAGATGTCGGAGAGCGCCCTCGCCTGGCAGCAGCAAGCCGAGGCCGAGGCCGAGGCCGGTGTCGCAGTGGCAGCTCCTGAACCGGGAGTGTTGGCGACCCTCCAACAACTGATCACCAGGTTCCGGCCCGCCCCTGCCCTGGAGGGCCGCTACCTGGCGGCGAGCGCCGGCCTCATGGCGGCTCTCGGCGCGCATGCCGAAGCGCTCGACATGTGCCGAGATGCGCTCGAGCACTCTCCGGACGACCCGCAACTCCGCCGCCGCTTGGCCACCCTGCTGATGCAGTCGGGCCGGGTGAAGGAGTCGCTGCGCGAACTGGTCATCGCCGATAAGGCGCAGCCCGGCGATCCGGAGACGGTCCTCAGCATAGGCCGCCTCCTGCTCGATGTTCGCGAGACGGAACGGGGCGCGGCGGCTTTGCAGCGCGCTGGCCGCCTCGCCGGCGACGATCCGTTCACCCTGGCGAGGGTGGCGCGGCTCCTCGAGCGGGCGGGCAAGCGCGAGGAGGCGGTAGCGCCCCTCGAGGCAGCGGTAGCGGCCGACGATCAGCACCCGGAGTGGTGGAACCAGTTGGGCGAACTGCAGCTGGGCCTGCAGCGCTACCAGTCGGCCCTGGAAGCCTTCCAGCGGGCCTCTCGTCTCGACCCGGACAGCGCCCTCTACCTGCGAAACGCCTCCCGGGCCTACAGCGGCATGCGCCGCTTCCAGTCGGCCGCTCGTGCCCTGGAGCGGGCCACCGATCTGGCGCCCGAGAACGCCGCCTGGATGGCGGAACTGGCGGAAACCTACCAGTCCGCCGGAGAGATTGCCCGCGCCGCGCAGGTATATGAGCTGGCCTGCCGGCTGGAGCCAGCCAACCCGGCCCACTACGTCGGCCTCGGCAACGCCCAGTCGCGCTTGGGGAGGCTGCAGGATGCCGGCAAGTCGCTCTCTAGCGCTCTAGAGCTCGATCCCGGAGTGGGGAGCGTTCACGCCGCTTTGGGACGGCTGCGCTATCTCGAGGGCCAGCGCGATGCCGCTATCGCCTCATTCGAGGAGGCCATTCGCGTCGATCCTTCCAGCCACCGTCACCATCAGGAACTCGCCACGCTCCTGTACCTCTCGGGGGACACGCGTCGCGCGCTGGAGGAGTCGGAAGTGGCGGCCTCGCTCGAGCCCACCGACCCGGAGAACTACGTGGTGATGGCCCAGGCCCACGCCGCCCTCAACCGCCGGGACGAGGCAGTGCAGGACCTGGAGCAAGCTCTGGCCCTGGACAACACCAACGCCGACGTCCACCACGCCATGGGCGAACTGTGCCGCCAGATCGGCTACCACGAGCGGGCTGAGGAGCACTTCCGGCAGGTGATCAGCTTGCGGCCCAAGGACGCTGAGGCCCGGAACCAACTGGGCCAGACCTACGAACACGCCCAGCAGTACGACAAAGCCCTGGCGCAGTATCTACGGGCCATCGAACTGGACTCGGAGGAGCCGGAGTACTACTTCAACGCCGGACGTACCCACAAGAAGCGTAAGGAGTACTCCGAGGCCCAAGCCATGTTCATGGAGGTCCTGCGCCTGGCCCCGGCCAACACCGAGGCCTACAAGCAACTCGCAGCCGTGAGCGCCCTCAGCCTGGCGGGTGATGTGCGTGCCATTGCCCGATGATGGCGGCGGCCGGGCGCCGCTGCTCCTGCTGGCCTCGCGCTTGCTCCTCACCCGCAAGTTCGGCGAGCAAGGCTGGATCGCGGTGGACAAGGCTCTCGGGCAGCTGTCCGAGAGCCTTCACTGGCTCCCCGCCCGCCTGCTCTACGTCGATGACGAACGTTGCCTGTCGCCCTACGGACTGACAGCAGTCTACCCTCGGGAGCCGGAAGGCATCCTGAGCCTCGTCCGTGCAGCAGAGCGCGTCCTGTTCGACGGGCAGGTATCTGCCGTGTGGCTCATGGGCGGTGACGAACTTCTCCCCTGTTTCCGTCTCGATAACCCGGCCGACGACACGGACTCGGTCATCCTCTCAGATGCTCCCTACGCTTCACCGGGTGGGGATCCATTCGCCCCCGTCCGTCCAGTGGGACGGCTTCCTCATCTGGACGGTGCGGTCGAGAGCTTCCTTGCGCTCATTGCCAGGAACACCGCCAGCCAGGTCCTACCCTGCCTCGACGCCTGTCCCGTCGTCTCCGGATACACCGCCAGCATCTGGCGCGAAGCCTCGCAGCAGGTCCTGACGGGCATCACCGACACCGGCGCCATGCGGCTCTCGCCGCCGTGGGATCTGAGCGACTACCCCTTCATCCGCCGCCAAGTAGCCCCCATCCGCTACTACAACCTGCATGGGCGGCCCGACGGCACCACCTGGCACGGGCAACTGGACCCGGCCGTGCCCGCCGACTTCACCGACTTCCCACCGGCCTTGCGGCAGGTGGACATCTCGGCAGCGGAGGCTCGGGGATGCATCGTCGCCACCGAGTCCTGCTACGGCGGCGCTCTGTCCGAGCGGAGCATCGCCTCCCGATTCCTCCGGCTTGGGGCGGCCTCGTTCCTCGGCTCGACCGCAATGTCGTACGGAGCCCTCGCCTCGCCCATCTCCGGCGCCGACCTGCTCATCCGCGACTTCATCTCGTTGTGTGCTGCCTCCGTTCCTCTGGGCGAGGCCCTGCTGCGGGCCCGTCTGGCCTTCGCGCGTGTGATGATGGAACGGCAAGGCTTCCTCGACGCCGAGGACCAGAAGACGCTTCTGAGCTTCCGCCTCCTGGGCAACCCGACTCTGCGGCTGAGCGGAGTCGAGCCCGAGGCGCCGGTAGCGGTGCAGGCGCTGCAGATGCCCATGGAGCCGGTCGAGGTAGTCTGCGCCCACGCCGTGCCCACCACCGACGCGCCCGCCCCTCCGGCCAGCCTCCTCGAGGAGATCCAGGAGCTCGCCGCTCTGTTCCTTCGTTCTGGCCGCAACGACGTCCCTACTCGGCACGCAACTTGCATCACACCTCCAGTGCGCGCCACCAGCGGTCTCAACTCCGCCAACTGCAGCGTTGTCAGCTTTGATCGAGCCCTGGCGGACGGGCAGGTGGCGGTGGCCAGGTTCACCTTACGTGACGGTCACCTCGCCAAGACCATCGTGTCTCACTAGCTAGGCGAACAGCCAAGCCCTAGGCATCTGGAGCGAATGAAATGGAACTCACCGAGCTGATGGACCAGTTGGAAAGCACCGTCTCGGAGGCGCCCTACATCCCCATGACCAGCAAGGCGGTCATAGATCAGAACCTGTGCCTCGAGCTCATAGATCGAATCCGCGCCGCCCTGCCGGAAGAGCTGGCGGAAGCGCAGGGGATCCTGGCTGCCAAGGAGCGCATCCTGGCGGAGGCCGAGTCTGAGGCCCAGGAACTGCGCCAGCTTGGCCGCCAGCAACTGGAGCAATCCGCCTCCGAGAGTGAGGCCGTGGCGGTGGCGAAGGAAAGGGCCGCCGAGATCGTCGCCGAGGGCGAGCGCCAGGCCCGTGAGATGGCGGCAGCGGCTCTGGAGTATTCCTCGTCCATCTACGGACGCCTGGAGGACGACCTCACAGGCATGCTCGAAGACCTTCGGCACCGCGTCCCCGATAAGCAGACTGCTTAGCGACTCGTTTACCGACTGGAGAGTGACCCTTGGAGAAGCTTGAGGAAACCCAGCCAACCCCGTTGAAGCCCGTGGCCATCACGGTAGTGGGAGTGGGAGGCGCCGGCACCAATGCCGTGGACCGCATGATAAGTGTCGAGATCCCGGACGTGGACTTCCTAGTGCTTAACACCGATGCGCAGGCACTGGAACGCTCCGACGCTCAGCAGCGTATCTGCCTGGGGGGCCCCCGTACCCGCGGTCTGGGAGCAGGCGGGAATGCCAGCGCCGGCGCGGCGGCCGCCGAGCTCTCCACTGAGGAAATTGCGCGCGCCCTGGAAGGCTCCGACCTGGTGTTCATCGCCGCCGGCATGGGAGGCGGAACCGGAAGCGGCGCCGCCCCGGTGGTGGCGAAGGTCGCCCGGGCTGCCGGAGCCCTGACGGTGGGCGTCGTAACACGGCCCTTCTCTTTCGAGGGCTTCCGCCGGCGACAGGTAGCTGATCAGGCCCTGTCAGAACTCGAGAAGCACGTCGATACCCTGATCGTCGTGCCCAACGACAAGCTGCTCGCCTTCACCTCCGAGAAGGTCACGCTGGACATCGCCTTCCGCATCGCGGACGACGTCCTGCGCCAGGGCATTCAGGGCATTGCCGAGATCATCACTCGGCCCGGACTGATCAACGTCGACTTCGCCGATGTCAGGCGGATTCTCGGCTACGGTGGCATGGGCCTCATGTCCATCGCCCAGGCCAAGGGGCCGGAGCGCGCGATCGAAGCGGCTCAGTCTGCCATCGCCAACCCTCTCATCGACTCCGACTCCATCGCCGGAGCCAAGGGCATCCTCATCAACATTATCGGCGGGCCGGACATGAGCCTGATTGAGGCCGGACAAGCGGTGGAGTACATCACCGAGCGGGCCAGCGAGGACGCCGAGGTGATCTTCGGCTCTGCCATCGACAACTCCATGGGCGATAAGCTCCAGCTCACCCTAGTCGCAACAGGAGTGGGACAAGCGGCGCCGCAGGCCAAGCACACTTCTCCGGCTGCCCGCCCGCGGGCCGATGCCGGGATCCCCTCCGAGCCGCGCGTAGCCGTGCTGCCCCCGGAGTTCGAGGAACGACTGGCTCGGGTGCGGGATAACGCTCCGGCGGCAGCCGTCACAGAGCGCGAGGTTGCGGCCCCAGGCAACGATAGCGGCAAGCACAACGGCAATGGCAATGGCAACGGGAACGGTCATACCCGCCCGGTGTTGCCCCAGATCAGACGCGAGCCCGTAATGGCATCCGCCGAGCGCGGCAGCCTCGAGATCCCGACGTTCCTGCGTCGCGCCCGCGGGCTCCTCTAGCAGCGCGGAACAAGGAGTAAGTCACATGGGAGACTGCCAACTGGAGAGTGCGGCCAAGACCTACCTACAGCGGCATTTCCCCAACCTGGAGGGTGCCGATCCCGTGCGCACCGAGCGCCAGGCAAAGACGCCGGGAGCGCCTCGGCAGCACGTCTTCGACTACACCGGCACCATCAACGGAACTACACAGAGAGTGAGGCTTGTCCTGGATGACACAGGCAAGGTTGTTAAGGCAGCCGTATCGCGATAGAGCGGCTTCTGTCGTGTCCAATCGACGCCTGCTGCTCACCGCCATCCTGGTGGCGGTGAGCTTGGCATTAGCCCTGGCGCCCATACCCGCCCTGGCCGAAGGGGAGACGGTGCACGTCGTCACCTGGGGCGAGACGTTGAGCAGCATCGCCGAACGCTACAACGTGTCGCTGGAGGAGCTGTTGCGGGTTAACGCCCTGCCCAACGCTCACTTGATCCAGGCTGGGCAAGTGCTGGTGATCCCCACCGGGCAGCCGACGGAGGCACCCGCCGCACCGGTGCCGCCCTCCGGATCCGGCCGCACCCACGTGGTGAGCTTCGGCGAGTCGCTCTTCGCTATTGCCCTCAACTATGGCGTAGACATGTACGAGCTGGCTGCGGCCAACGGCATCGCAAACCCCGATATCATCCGACCGGGTCAGACTCTGATCATCCCTGGCCAAGGCGCGCCCACGGATGCGCCGCCCCCTGCGGAGCCGCCCCCACCTGGGGCACCCGCCGCGTCGCGTCAGCACGTGGTCAGCTATGGGGAGACCCTCATCGGCATCGCGCTGCAGTACGGTGTCTCCCTAGATCGGATCAGCGCCGTGAACGGCATCACCAACCCCTCGCTGATCTACCCCGGTCAGACGCTGCAGATCCCATCTGCCGATGGAAGCGGTAACGGGACCACCCTGCCCCAACCCACACCGACCGAAGCGCCGGTACCGGTAGCCGGGAGCGCTGCACCGGGCGTCTGCGTCCACGCCGTACACCAGGACACCAACGCCGTCATGGACGCCGTCCAGGGCCTCAACTTCGGTTGGATCAAGCAGCAGGTGGAGTGGAAGATCATCGAGCCCTCCAAGGGCGACATCCGCTGGGACATGCTGGACCCGGTGGTCAACGCAGCCGCCGAGCGCGGTCTCAACGTGCTCTTCAGCGTCGTCAAGGCCCCCATCTGGGCCCGCCCCGCCGACAGCGACCTCACAGTGGACGGTCCGCCCACCCATCCCGGCGACTATGCAGACTTCGTTGGCGCCCTTGCCGCCCGATATCAGGGACGGGTACAGGCCTACGAGATCTGGAATGAGCAGAACCTCTGGTACGAGTGGGGCGGCAAGGGAAGGCTCTCCGCCGGGGAGTACGTCGAGTTGTTGCGCGTCGCTCACGACAGGATCAAGGCCACCGATCCGGCCGCGCTGGTGATCAGCGGAGGCCTGACACCAACCGGCGTCAATGACGGCTACCTGGCCTTCGACGACGTGCACTACCTCGGGCAGATGTACGCTGCCGGCGCCGCCAACTACTTCGACGTACTGGGCGCGCACCCCAGCGGCTACAACAATCCGCCCGATGACACGCCCTCCCATAACAGCACCGACACAACCGAGTTCAAGGGGCACTGGAGCTTCTACTACCGTCGCTACGAGCAACTCCGTGACGTCATGGCCCTGCACGGAGACGGCCACAAGCAGATGTGGTTCACTGAGTTCGGCTGGTCCTCTCAGGAGGAGCCGCCCTTGGGCTACGAGTACGCCGCTGACAACTCCGAGGATGAGCAAGCCCGCTACCTCCTGCGAGCCTTCGAGATGGCACGGCAGCAGGGCTATGTTGGCGTGATGTTCGTCTGGAACCTGAACTTCGCCTCCGTGGCCGGCTCCGCCGATGAGAAGGCCGGCTTCAGCATCGTCCGCGCCGATGGCTACCCGCGCCCGGCCTACCTGGCGCTGGCCGCCATGCCCCGCTAGGCCCGCAATGCGACTTCGCTGCCTACACCAAGCCGTCGCGATAGCGCTGGCGCTGCTCACGTTAGGCCTGGCCGCCTGCTCTCCGTCGGCCAGGCCTACCCCGGCTCCGATCGGCCTGTCCGGACGACTTCTGCCTCCCTACAACGAGGGGGCGCTGGCCGACGCCGCGCGGCCCAGCCAGCGCGTCGCCGCGCCGGTGGCAACCGCCGCTCCCATGGTCGTCGTCGAGCCGACTGCAGTGCCCAAGCAGGACCGCGTCAATGTCCTGCTCCTCGGCGTGGATGAGCGCGAGACCTGGAGCGAGGGACCCCCACGCACCGATGCCCTCATGCTTGCTTCCGCTGATCCTGCGACGGGCCAGGTCTCAGTCCTGTCTCTGCCCCGAGACCTGTGGGTGAGCATCCCCGGCTTCGGTCCAGAGCGCATCAACGTCGCCTACCGGGTCGCCGAAATGACCGCGCCCGGCACCGGACCGGACACAGCCGCCGC